>JAPPLI010000034.1 GCA_028819495.1 Gammaproteobacteria bacterium
AGGCTTCGGCGCCGACGACGACAATCCGTCCCTGCCAGCCCTGCTGGCGCAGACTCGGGGCCAGCATGGATGCGGCATGGCTGGCCCCCACAATCACGAACGCCTCAGTCATCTGATTATTTTTACCACCGTGGTCATGGAGAAATGATGCTGAGTCCTTAGATTCTAATCGACGTCTGGTTGAGCAGCATAAATCGTCAAACGTAATTCCACCTCGCCAAGCATGTCATATACCGGCCGCTTACCAGACAACTTCTCACTTTTTTCCAATATGACCGGCACACCATTACCGCGACGATCCATCACGAACGTTCTCGGTGTTTCCAGACCAGACACTCCTTCAGGGACAGGACACCTGGCGAGCAGGCTCGTCAATGTTTCATTTCGGCTCGATTGGCGATAGGCGAGATCATCAACCGTCATCGTGTTGGGCAACTCACCCGGCGAATATAACTCAATTCGATCGGAAAACATGTGTAGCCTGATACGAGTACCGGACATTGAGTAATCACGATGGGCGACTGCGTTGACTACCGCCTCGAACACTGCTGTCATGTCATACTGTGGTTGCTCCATACGCCCCATTTCCTTCCTGGCGTACACCTTCTGGTTCCGAACGACAAACTGGCAGGCACTGAAAATCTGGCGATCAAGCGGTCCCGTGAGGTCACTTGCATCAAGTTGATACCATTCTAATTCCATAGACTCAGGGACATTTCTTCCACGATAAGCCACGGCCTGGATATAGGCATGCGGCAACCATGGAGTCTGTTGATTGATACCTAGCAACACACCGGTAACGGTTGGATGCAGATCTCCACTGTCCAGCTTCACGGCCATGCCGAGCTTGCGCGCAAGAGTCTGTTGATCATCCTGGGCACCGTCAATCCGGAAACGTTCGATTAATTCCGGCTCCAGATCAGCAAACGACGCGCCCTTTACGATCTGCTCGTCAAAACGAATGAGACGGGTCTGGCTACGTTGTTGAACTAATCGGGCGAGATATTCCGTTGACATGGCGCGCTTTGCATTTCCTACGCGATGCAGATAGCCTCCAGGACTGCGATGTACGAACAGACTCTGGGGTACATCAACCTTGACTACGGCCAGTTCTTCACCTGTGTAAGAGGGCAGTCGCAGATGTTCTACAACGAATGTCTCAAGTGGAGGAACCAGTGAATCATTACAAACTTCACAAACAAAATTAGATACTAGTTCGAGTCGGTCAAGAGGAATACCAACGACATCATGGGTCTTGTCGTCCACGCCCAATACGAAGACACCACCCCGGGTATTCGCAAAAGCTGCAATAGTATCCGCAAACGAATTCCGGTGAGGGTCATTGACCCGTTGACCGGCAAAGCGTACTTCCTTAACCTCAAGGTAGGTGTCCTCTCGTAACTGAATTTTTTCCAGCAATTCTACCGGACTATCAAACATGAGGCTTTTCCCGCCCAAGTCGCCGATAACGACGCTTGAATGCTTCGCGCCCACCCTCCATCACTCTACAGACTTCCTCTCGCACATTCTCCTGTTGTAGAGAACCCGATTGTACAACTCTACACTGTCCTTCTTTGAAATCTAATGCATGAAGCATCTCCGCGTCGCCATTTACGACAATGTTTGGGTTGTGGGTAACGACGATGATCTGGCGTTTCAATTTATTCTCCCGTATCTGGCGTACAATCAGGTCGTAGATAAGGTGATTGTCCAAATCGTCTTCCGGCTGATCCAGTACTAGCGGTTCTTTTCCGTATGCGAGCAGGAACGCCAGCATCGCTGCCGATCGCTGGCCAGCCGATGCTTGAGTGATGGGCTGAAAGTCCGTGCCATCTCCCCTACGACTGTATTCCACCTGTAGGCCATCTTCTGGGAACCAGGTCAGTACAACGTCCAGAAATCCTGGATTCTGTTCAAATTCACGTTTGAGGAAGTTATTAAAGTGACCATTGAATTGACCGTCTCCTAAACAAGTAAATTTGATGCGTGATTTGAGATTATTAATGCGCTCTTCCATTACTGATTTTCTTGATTCAGGTTCTTCGGGCAACTCTTTAAGCATATCTGCCACGATTCCTTTCGATGGACATCCATCCTCCATCACAAGGATGTCACCCTGAAAGCGGTCATCAGTAATGTTTATTATTTGTCGCAGGGACTGTTCGATTACTAATGGATCATTGCCATAAATCTGATTACGGATACTCACGAAATCATTCTCCGCCAAGGTGTCAGCCAAGAAGTTGTCGCGCGCGTTGCTTACTGCGCGGCGGGCTTCAAATACCTGCTCCAGTTGCGATCCGGACTGTTTTACCAACCTATCTCTTTCCTGCTTTATTGAGGCCAGACGCTTCAGGTCGCTGTCTATCCGTTGTCTATCCTGTGCCAAGCGACTATATTCGTTTGGATCAGTGACACCCTCCTCTTTTAGCGTTTTGACCAGCGAATCATAGTCGGATGTCGAATTCCGTACGGCTGTTTGCCAGGAGCTCTTGGCTAAATTCTCGCGTTGTGTGACGATTGCACTACGCAGTCGCTGAGCAGAGTCGCGCAGTTCTTTGGCAGCCTTACGCACAGCAGTGGCAAGTGCTTCCATGATTTGGATAACTTGTCTCTCTTCATCCGAATGCTCATCAAACAGCGAGTCGGGCAGATCTTCAGTTTGTAATTTCTCCGCAACAGCTTCAATGTTGTCTACAATCTCTTGTGCCACATCGAACTGCCGGTCAGCTTCTTTACTCTGACGATTACGTAGCCGGTAAGACTTTAGAACATCAGTATGTCCCGCCTCCTCGAAACGTTTCAGCTTTCTCTCCACGTCTTCCTGCTCCACGATAAGTTGATCTTTGCGTTCCAACTTGCCGTCTAGTTCCCGAATGCGTGATCTTAATGTAAATAATGCTTGTTGAGACTGTCCTAGCTCTGTCTTGAGTTTAGTCACCTCTGCCGCCTCGTCGATCACCTGTAGTAATGCCTGCTGATTCTCACCGGCCAGTGCAGAGATTTGTCCCTGACTGAATATACGAAGCGGAAAACGTGTTTGCGTGACTGTTTGAACCTCGGCGGGTTTCCAGTTTTTCCCTTCCTTTTCTTCAACGACTACTTGATTGTTATCATTTGACCAATTCACGCGGTACTGAAGACCGTCGCGCGTCAATGTCCAGATAACTCTTGTAGTAATCTTGAGTCCTCCATCGTCAGCACGAAATTTAGGAATGCGGTTAAACCGTTCAAAGGTTGCACGCGGTTCACTATGTTCATCTAAATTCTGTAATTCTGTCTCGCGGCGAGATACAAGCCGTAACGCATGAACAACAGTTGATTTCCCAGTACCGCGCCCTCCAACCAAGGCGTTAAGCCAGGGGCTGAATTCGAGCTTTGCCGGTTGACCTTGCCCGATGTATTGAGCATCAAAAATCTCTATTTTCTCCACGAAATGTTCTGGTAGCGCGGCGGGATTGAATGGGGGTGTATCATCACTACGTCTAATTGAAAAACCTGCACCATCCAATAAAGCCAGACGCAGCCCTTCCAAGGATGGTCTTTCCATTTTTACCCAGGTGTAGTGTGAACCCGGAAATCGATCATCAGGACCGCCAGCAGGATGATGCGAATCTGATCCCAATATCTCAGCCCACGAGAGCTTACGCTGGCGATAGAGCTCAGGGTTCTCGCTGGTGATGTCTACCACCTCCATGGCAAACAATCCTGGGTAGTCCAGTAATGGTGCCAGTGTGTTTCCTGCCAGCCTCCAAGCACCAGAGGGCCTGTCTACGTGTGCAAGAATGGGAATGCCGCCTGCATCAGTGATCGCTTCAACGACTCCGATGGGCGCCGAGTTCGCCGCGACGTCACTGGCACCCCTTTCACCATGATATCCGATGGCACCAAGTAATGTCGTTACATCAGCAGAGTTCCTGTCTGTGTCGAATATCGCAAGAATATGAATGTTACCGTTAGCAGTGATCTCGACCCCCGGAAACAGGTGTAGCGGTCGAAAATCGGGAGCTTGTTCCTGCTCCAGTTCAACGTATGCCTCTTTCAGTTGATCGACCCAGTCTGCCGAGTTGTGGTCGGTAACCGCCACACAATCGATACCTGCGCGCATGAAATTGAGCAGCCAATCTTGCGGCGAAATCTGCCTCAGAGACGATTGATCTTTCCCTCTACCATAGTCCTCGGATGCTGGAGTATGCGTGTGGAAATCGAACTTCCACCATCTTGACCCGGGGTATTGCCAGTTATGATCTTGATTGACTGTCATGATTGAGGCCCTTGCCGTAAGATCTGAGCGCTGGTCTCAGCCGTACGTCGAGCATAAGAGACGGTCTTCTCAAGCTGCCTTCGGAGTGCTGGTGAGAATTTTCTCATATCAGACGTTTATTTCAGGGTCGGGAGACCGTGTCGTCCTTTTTTCCAGTCCCCGACATCGCTTCTGCTGCTTTGCGAAGTTGTAACAAGATCATTTCAGATGCAAAACCGGATAAGAACCCCAGTAGCACCCCTGCGGCGACAGTTTCGGGACTGAGAGCAGCAAAGGCGGTAACGGCGATCAGTGGCGCTGAAAAGACCTGCATGATCTGAAAAATAACCAATTCCCGCGCTCGAACCTCATTGATCGGCTTTTTTTTGTCGGTGGAGGGGTTCAGTGTATTGTCCTGTTTTCTATTTTTCTCATATTCCTCGTATTCTTTCTTATATTGGCTTGTGGCTTGCTCTTGATACTCCGGTATCCGACGAACCATGCCGATTGCAGCGCCCATCAGGGCAAGCACTACAACGTATAGAGGGACTGTAAGCCCTCCCTTGAGCAAGTAGTAAAACTGATTGTTTACACTTGATGGTGTGCTTGAAGCTACATCTCCTTTTTCTAATGTTTCCTCTGGCATAGGAAAAATACTACTGCCAATGTGAAGAAGCCACTGTGGCGCCTCGCAGTTTTCGGAATCGCAACCAACTACAATGCCAGCTGCGCTCCGTGATTTATATACATCATCCTGCTTATCGACTGATACAAAAAATGGCGTAATGGAAAAAGTCAAGGCCATTAAAGTAAGGGTGTAGCCATATACAAAGATTGCCCGTAAGCGGGGTGATAAGGACTCACTATCATCTTGTCCGGCATCGCTGTCGGCTGTACTTGACGAGAGGTCTCTGGTAAATGCGTAAATAAAATGAGCAATTCCTGTTACTACGAATAATGCTGATACTGTACTGACTGGCCACTGCCACTTTGAGTTATCAGCGATGAACATTTCAACTAAATTGGACATAACCCAAGTGGACAACCCCAAGGCAATTAGATATACGGCTCCGAAGCCAGCCCAGTCAAAAATTTTGTGACGAATGTTCGTCTTATCATCAGATGTCTTTGTTTCCATAGTGAATACCTCAACTGTTGCCTGCTTCGACGCCGAGTGTGCCTGCCGCTCCGTGCAGTCCTCTCCGCCGCCGCCCCAGTGCGGAAGTCTCTTTTAATAAATCCAACACCTCATCAGACAACCGTGCAAGCTCGCGGGCGCTGGCGTCGGCGATGACGAAATTCTCAGTCATTTGGTTATTTTGCCACAGAACACGGGGTTTTGGATCGCGAGCTATGAATCTGTTCGTTGTTAGCGTAATATGGAACGTGCAGTGATGATATGGATGTATTTACCTTGAGGAATTCTTCATGTTCTATCAGGCAAGTTAACAATCGTGTGTCATGTCTGACCAGACCCACCCTGACCAGTTCAAAAGGTTACGTCAACAACTGAGCAACGCCTCAAACGAAGAAGAGGTTCGGCTGGCGTGGGTACGGGCCTTGGAGTCAGTCCTTGGCATCACGTTTGACGCCGAGCGTGGAAAGCGTGACCTGAGCTATAACAATGTTGTTATTGAGTTCAAGGGGCCGGGGAAATTCAATAGAAAAACCACGAGTCCCGCATTCCAAGAAGCTCTACATAAACGCCTGTTACCCTACATTCTCCGGATGGCTGAACAGGAGAACATTGATGAAAGCGACTACATCGGCATCGCAATAGATGACAGCCACTTGGCGTTTGCTCAGGTCATTAACGGAGACATTAGCTGCCATAACTTGCTCCCTGTAACAGGAAGCACTTTCGACATGGTTGTCCAAGCTTGTCGTACCTGTCACCGACGAGCAGTCACGGCAAGCAACCTGATTGAGGATTTCGGTCACGAGTCCTCGCGTGGAATAGCCTTGATGCGCGCCTTGGCAGAGGCTCTTGCCGACGCTGAAAATCTTCGAAACGGCAAAAAGATTCTTATGCTGTTCGAAGAATGGCGAACATTTTACGGTCAAGTTGCTGACCTCTCGAAGGAGCAACTTAAAGGAATCAACGGCACACTACGTTTTGCACGCGCAAACAACAGTACGGAGGTTCCTGCCCGGCTGTTCGTAGTGCATACGTTTAACTCCCTCCTGACCAAGTTGCTGGCAGCGGAGATTGTGGCTGCCCACGGATTAGCATCCGGCAGAACTTTCGCCGGGGACATTGTTGCGATAGAAGATGACACAGAGCTTCTGCGAAGGCTGCGAATCGATATTGAAGAAGGAGGATTTTTCGAGGCCACCGGCCTTCACGGTTTTGTAGAAGAAGAGATATTCAGTTGGTATCTTGATGCAACCAGCCACGCAGGTCATCGTTCATCAATAGTCACCGCAATCAGGGATATTCTTACTGAGTTATCGCTCTACCGCACGGATAAGCTGAATCATTCTCGCGATGTCCTGCGCGACTTTTACCAGGACCTCGTGCCCGAACTTCTGCGAAGGACGCTCGGAGAGTTCTATACACCTGATTGGCTGGTCGAATTCACGGTTGAACAAGCCGACGTAAACGATTGGATTGGAACGCGAGCAGTTGACCCTACCTGTGGTTCTGGCTCGTTTCTCGTTGAGATGATCCGTCGGAAACGCGCAGTGGCATCTGAGTGCAAGATGTCAACTGAGAGTACCGTGCGCATGATCATGGAATCTGTTTGCGGTTTCGATCTTAATCCTCTGGCTGTGCAGGCCTCGCGCACCAACTTTCTCATAGCCATTGCAGACTTGTTGAAAGATACGCCGGGGCAACAGATTGAAATTCCAGTCCTGCTTGCGGATGCTGTTTACTCTCCGGCGCGGCTTCCAGGTCCCGAAGAAAGCCTGGTCGAGTATCAAATCGGCAGCCAGATTGCCAATCTCAGGATTTTGCTTCCGGCTGAGCTTGCTTTCGACCGGCTGACTCTCGACCGAGTCTTTGAAGTTATGGGCGAACTGGTCGAAGAAGATGCCGACTACGAAGACTGTGAGACAGCGATTGAGAAGCGCGAAGTTCTCACGCGGCAACGCCTTAATGACTGGAGAGAGTCTTTGAGAAGCACGTATGATCAGGTACTCAACCTGCATCGCCAGAGATGGAACGGTATCTGGTTCCGGATAGTGCGTAATTTCTTCCGGTCTGCAACGGCTGGTCAGTTTGACGTGATCATTGGAAATCCACCCTGGGTTCGCTGGTCGAAGCTCCCGGATACGTACCGCTACCGCGCGAAGCCGACTTGCGAACAATATGACATCTTCTCAGATACGCCCCATCACGGAGGCAATGAACTCGACATCTCCGGCATGATTACATATACCACTGCGGACAAGTGGTTGAAGCCAGGCGGCACGCTTGCCTTTGTTATTACACAAACCCATTTTCAAAGCCCATCTTCTCAAGGCTTCCGCCGTTTTCGTATTGACCCTGATTACTACCTTTCCCCCTCGTCCGTTGACGACATGAAAGCGCTCAAGCCGTTCCCCGAGGCTGCAAACAAAACGAGTGTCGCCGCCTTTCGCAAGGAGACCGAGCCGCCCAGCTACCCTGTTCCTTATCGAATATGGACTGCTTCAAAAGGCAACACAAAGGCTATTCCCCCGACCCTCGGCGTAGCGGCTGTGATGGACAGGGTTACGATTCAGAATTGTGAAGCAAATCCTGTGGGACCAGAAGGCTCTCCGTGGGCAATCTTACCGCCCGGACGTTTCGCCGATGTTTCCAGGATCAGCGGTAGCTCTGCTTTGGTTCAGGGACGAAAAGGCATTACAGCCGACCTGAACGCTGTTTATTTTGTATCCGTCGAAGCAAGCAACGAAACAACCGGTCTCTTGCGGGTATCCACGCGCCCGGATGCCGGTCGGACCGACATTGGCGCTGCCCGCTCTTTCTGGCTGGAGCCTGATCTGCTTTATCCTCTTCTCAAGGGCGCGTCTGATTTCGAGACCTGCTACCTGCGCCCGCGCCACAATCTGTTCACATTCATTCCAAATGACGGCATCACACAGGAGACGTACGAAAATGCCAGACGCCGCATGGACACGTCTTTTCCCAAAACAAAGAACTATTTCAAGACATATGAGCATTGGCTGCGTAGAAGGTCCACCTGGAGCACGCGAATGCCAGACGCTCCATATTATGCTGTCTATAATGTCGGTCCCTACACCTTTGCGCCGTACAAGGTCATCTGGGCGGAACAATCAAGAAATTTTAAGGCTGCGGTGGCGGCTGGAGGAGAAGTTCCATTGCTGGGACAACGCCCATACGTTCCCGATCACAAGATTTTTTTTGTTGAGTTTCAGGAAGCCGCGCCGGCCTACTTCCTGTGCGGGTTGCTGGCTTGTCCTCTCGTAAAGGAGTTTGTCGAAAGTCACAATATTTCGATCCAGGTTGGGGACATCTTCAAGCATATGAGATTACCTTCTTTCGACCGTAATCAGGGATCTCACATGCGGTTGGCGGCGCTTGTCGAGCAAGCACATAAAGAAAATGACACGACTGAGCGGGCTGTGTTCATCGACGAGCTGCGTTTTGAAGCAGAGCAAATTATCAAAGTCTGAGTGAGTGCGGGAATCCAGTGAAAACACATTCCTTATGAGGAGTTTTGTCTACTGGATTCCTGCATTCGCAGGAATGACGAACGAGAGGTGATGACTGGATATGAGGCGGGGCCATTTATGTCGTTGCGTATAGTTTACCCGCGACGTGATAAATCGCACTCGTCAATCGGGTCAGATCTTCGGCGCCTATGATGTAAGGCGGCATAATATAAATAAGCCTGCCAAACGGCCTGATCCAGACTCCCTGTTCTACAAACCAGTGCGGAACCTTGTGCATGTCCACGGGCCGGTCAACCTCCACCACGCCGATGGCGCCCAGCACTCTCACATCCGATACGTTATCCAGTTCCCGGCACGGGGTAAGTTCAATCTCAAGCTGGTTCTGTATGTTGTTCACCCGCTCCTGCCAGCCTGTCTGCTCCAGCAGGCGGATACTGGCCAATGCCACCGAACAGGCCAGCGGGTTGCCCATAAAAGTGGGGCCGTGCATGAATACCCCCTCGCCTCCTGCCGAGATGGTGCCGGCAACCTTTTCTGATGTCAGTGTAGCCGCCAGGGTCATGTAACCGCCGGTCAATGCCTTGCCCAGGCACATGATGTCGGGCGCGACGCGGCTGTGTTCGCAGGCGAACAGTTTGCCGGTCCTGCCGAACCCGGTAGCGATCTCGTCGAAAATCAGCAGCAGGTCGAACCGGTTGCAGATTTCCCTCAGATTGTTCAGGTACTCAGGAGAGTAGAACCACATGCCTCCTGCTCCCTGAACCACAGGCTCCAGGATTACCGCGGCAATTTCGTCATGGTGATCTTCTGCCAGTGCTTCCAGGGACTTTATATCATCGGCCTGCCATTCCTCTTCGAAGCGGATACGGGGACTGTCGGCGAAGTAATGGCCCGGCAACACATCCTTGAACAGTGAGTGCATGCCCGTCACGGGGTCGCAAACTGCCATGGCGCCGAACGTATCGCCATGATAGCCCTGGCGTATAGTCAGCAGCTTTTGTTTGCCGGGGCGCCCTTTGGCTGCCCAGTACTGGATTGCCATCTTGATGGCAACTTCCACGGAGACGGAACCGGAATCGGCAAAGAACACTGTCTGCAGTTCACGCGGGGTGATGTCCGCCAGCTTCTGCGCCAGCCTGACCGCCGGCTCATGGGTCAGGCCGCCGAACATGACGTGGGCCATATCCTTCAGTTGTGTGGTGACGGCTTTATTTAACGCCGGATGATTGTAACCGTGAATGGCGCACCACCAGGATGCCATGCCGTCGATCAACTCGCGGCCGTCCTCAAGCGTGAACCTTACTCCGCTGGCTGAAACAACCGGAAACACAGGCGGTGGGTCCACCATGGAGGTATAGGGGTGCCAGAGCAGCGACCGATCAGCTTCAATCAGGGTTTTGTAATCCATTGCCTGAGTATACGCTGCAGGCCAACATCAGGAAAAGGTGCGTGAAAAACGCCCGGGTCACACGAAGCGACTAGTCGGGCACGCAGCTTTCACTATTACAGAAGGGATATCAGGACTTTCAGGATTTACCGTTATTTTCTGCCGGCCCGGATTGATCACCAGATCCATATCTTCCATGGGAATGGAACCCAGGAGGACATTATCACCCAGGACCAACGCACCAGTGAAGCAAGACCTGCTCCCGAACTTTACCCGCACAGGCCCGACATAAGCTACAGACACCTGTTTTCCTTCCGCGGTAGTCACTTCCCTTTTTTCCAATTCCGTCAAATCCAATTGAATGGCAACACGCTCCGGAATACAAAGCGTTATTGCTCCCGTATCAACCAGAGCATTTACTTTAAGTGGCGCCAACCCACCGTTTACCGGATTTGACAAATCTACTTCCGTGTATATTAACCCCATAGTGTCCTCCGTCTTGATAGAAGCGAAATGAGCAGTTCTTACCGGATATTATATTGATACTTGTTCCGACAAACAAATGTTAATAACCCGCCGCCTGCCCGTCCCTGCGGGATTCCGAGGCGCCGTGATAGACACCGTTGCCGCCCCTCATGATGCACTGGTATCCCCCGAAAGCGTCCGACCCGCGCTGGATATGGTGCCCGCGCTTGGCCAGTTCCTTTACCACCTGGTCGGGAAATCCCACTTCCAGCAGCACTACTCCTCCGTCCGTGAGGTGCTCATTCACGTCCGCGGTCGGTTCCGTTGAACCGTCATGGCGCCAGCGCGGCGCATCTCCGGCCAACTGCACGTCCATGCCGAAATCGATGATATTGGTCAATACCTGCACCTGGCCCTGGGGTTGCATATCGCCGCCCACAACACCGAAGCTCATGAAAGGTTGGTCGTCTTTCATCACAAAGGCGGGAATGATCGTGTGGAACGGCCGCTTGCCCGGCACATAGGCGTTGGCATGGGATTGATCCATGGAAAACAGCAAACCGCGGTTCTGCAGGACAAAACCCGTCTCCGGAATGACGATACCGGAGCCGAAAAAATGATAGTTGCTCTGGATCAGCGACACCATGTTGCCGTCGCCATCGGCAGTGGTTAAATAAATGGTATCGCCGTTCCGTAATATCCTTGCACCGGACCTGACATCGAGCGCAGCGTCATTGCCAACCAGGGCGCGCCTTTGTTTATTGTATTGCGGACGGAGCAGCGCTGTTGTGGGCGGCCTGGAATAATCCGGATCGGCATAGAATTTTGCCCGGTCTTCAAACACCAGTTTCTTCGCTTCCAGCATCAGGTGCAGGCGATCCACGCTCATGAAGCCCATGGACGCGAGGTCATCATCCCCGAGCATCTGCAACATCTGCAACACGGCGATGCCCTGCCCGCTGGGCGGCAGTTCGAACACGTCGTATCCCCGGTAGTTTACGGATACCGGCGTAACCCAGTCGGAGCGGTGCGACTCCAGGTCACTGTGATCAATGTAGCCGCCGTTTTCTTTCATGAAAGCGGCGATCCGGTCCGCGATTTCTCCCCGGTAAAATGCCTTGTCGCCGGCATCGGCAATCAACCGGTAGGAACGGGCCAGGTCCCTGTTGACAAAAACATCGCCGGCAGCCGGCGCCCTGCCGTTCGGCGCATAGAGTGAGCGGAATGCCCCCGGTACGTCGGGCGGCATCGCCGCCACGCCCTGCCATTCTCCCGCTATTACGGGAGAGACGGGGAAGCCATTTTCGGCGTAGCTGATGGCCGGCGCCAGCAGGTCCGGGAAATCCAGCCTGCCGAACCTCTCATGCAGGGTCGTCCAGCCATGCACGGCGCCGGGTACGGACACCGACAGGATGCTGTCTTCAGGAATGCGGCGCGCGCCGAGCGCGCGCAGCCGCCCGGCCAATTCCCCGTAATCCAGTGATCGGGGGGAGCGCCCACTGGCGTTCAGGCCGTGCAGTTGCCGTTCCTTTGCGTCCCAGACGATAGCGAACAGGTCGCCCCCCAGGCCGCACATATGGGGTTCCATCAGTCCCAGCGCCGCATTGGCAGCGATGGCTGCATCCAACGCGCTGCCGCCTTTTTTCAGTATGCTCAAACCGACGTCCGTGGCGATGGGTTGGCTGGTTGCGACCATGCCGTTGCCGACGATTACCGCAGAACGATTACGTTTAATATTCATAACCGTAGATCATAACAATTCCAGCAATTACAGGACACCCATATAAATTTTGTGGGCACCCATAATTCAGGACATCCATAAAAAAACATGGGTGTCCTGATTTAAAAGCGCGGAAATTTATGGGTGTCCTGTTTTTTGTTTCATGGGTGTCCTGATTTAAAGGGCTTGCCAGTTGTCCGGTTATTTATGAAGATGTTGCAGATTTATCGGAATGGGCAGATGAGTGACTACATCATAAAGGCCGGGAACCTGAAGAAATCCTTTAACGGCGAATTTGTCGTTAAGGGTATAGATTTACAGGTGCCGTTCGGCGGTTGTTTCGGTCTGCTTGGACCCAACGGCGCGGGCAAGACTACCACGCTGAGAATGATCCTCGGCCAGTCCCCCCTGTCCGAGGGCAACCTGGAGGTACTTGGACTGGATGTGCCGACCCATGCCTCCCGGATACGCAGGGACATCGGCGTGGTGCCGCAACTGGACAATCTCGACCCGGATTTCACCGTCATGGAAAACCTGAAAGTCTATGCCGGGTTTTTCAACCTCAAGGGGGGCGGTTTGCAGGAACGGATTGGCGAGTTGCTGAAGTTCGTCGAGTTGAGTGAAAAAGCGAATGTCCGCATCAATCAACTGTCGGGAGGGATGAAACGCCGCCTCAGCATCGCCCGCGCCCTGGTGAACAATCCCAGGTTACTGGTCCTTGATGAGCCGACTACCGGGCTCGACCCCCAGGTCAGGCACCTGATCTGGGGCAGGCTGCGGGAATTGAAGCAATCCGGCACGACCCTGTTGCTGACCACGCATTTCATGGAAGAGGCGGAACGCCTGTGTGACGACATCGTTATCATGGACCACGGCGTCATTCTCAGCCGGGGGCATCCGAAACAGTTAATCAAACAGCATGTCGAGCCCGAGGTTGTGGAAATTCACGGCGAAATGGATGCGCTGCCGGGCATCCTGACCGAGCATGACATACACCGGGTGGAGATAGTGGGAGAGACGATTTACTATTTCACCAACGCTCCCGATGACATAATCCGGCGCGTGGAAAACAAGCCGGATGTGCACTACCTGCATCGTCCCGCCAATCTCGAAGACGTGTTCCTGCGCCTAACCGGCCGGGAGTTGAGGGAGGCCTGATGCTGGACTGGCGAATGCCGCGGATGCGGCGCGGCATGATCCACGTCTGGCGCCGCAACCTGCTGGTGTGGCGGAAACTGCTGGTGCCCAGCCTGTTGCTGAACTTCGGCGAACCGTTTTTATACCTGCTGGGACTGGGTCTGGGACTGGGGAGGTTCGTCGGCGAACTGGGCGGATTGCCGTACCTGACTTTCCTCGCCAGCGGCCTCATCGCTTCCTCCTCCATGAACACGGCCACTTTCGAAGGCCTGTTTTCAGTCTATACGCGCATGGTGCCGCAGCAGACCTATGAAGGCATGCTGGCCACGCCGCTGGAAGTCGATGACATCGTCGCCGGCGAGATGCTGTGGTGCGCGACCAAGGGGTTATTCAGCAGTTCGGCCATCCTGCTGGTTTCCTTCCTGCTCGGCGCGATCACGCACTGGCAGGCGCTGTTGTGTATTCCGCTGTTTTTCCTGACGGGGTTGTGTTTTGCCGGACCGGCCATCCTGGTCGCCTCGTTCTCCCGCTCCTATGATTTCTTCAATTACTACGTCACCCTGGTGCTGACACCGATGTTCATCTTCTGCGGCGTCTTCTACCCCGTGACTTCCCTGCCTGGTTTCGCCCAGTCCCTGGTGCAGGTGTTGCCTCTGAGTCATGCGATCGCCGTAATCCGGCCGCTGGCTACGGGGCAGGAACCAACCCAGGTCATTACTCACCTGAGCGTGCTGCTGGCGTTTGCCTTGGTCAGTTTTTACTGGGCAACGGTGCTGGTGCGCAGACGCCTGGTTCAGTAATCGAGCGTACCCCGCTTCAACGCGCAACGGCTGGACAGTCTCAACGCCAGCCGGTCCCGGGTTCTGAGTAGCGGGCTATTGATGATTGTAGTAATCTGGGCAAACCGGCGCGATTTCAGGCGAGATGATGCGCAGGGCGCGGCTGCATTTACAACGATAGGAGTGACGCGGTGAGACAACCACGCTATATTCATTTGAACCTGCATATACAGGTCTTGCTTGTAATCATCGCAATCCTTGCCTTGTCATCAGGATCTGTTTTCGCCCGAACACAAAAACCCGTACTCCATGGCCAACACTGGGTAGCGGTTACCGGTAAACCGCTGGCCGCAACAAGCGGCGCCATGATATTTCAACAGGGCGGCAATGCTGTTGATGCCGCCATGGCCATGCTGGCAACCACCTGCACCATGTGGGATGGACTTTCATGGGGCGGTGAAACCCAGGCCCTTATTTATGATCCGGAACGGAAAAAGATTTTTGGTATCAACGCCCTTGGCGCCGCCCCCAGCGGCGCCACTGCCTCCTATTTTAAAGACAGGGGCTACCAGTATCCGCCCGACAAAGGTCCGCTTGCGGCGGTAACACCCGGTACGCCCGGTGGACTGATGACCATGCTCGCAGAATGGGGACGCCTGTCGCTTGCCGAAGTGCTGGCGCCGGCTATAGAGATGGCAGATGGTTATCCGGCAGAACACTACCTCGCCGAGCGTGTAAATAAATTTGCCGCTGATATCGGCAAGTGGCCCGCATCGCGCACTGTTTTTTTCACCCATCCGAAGGATAAGGACAACCCGGCCCCGCGACCCGGCGAAATTTTCCGCCAGGCTGACCTGGCAACCACCTTGCGCAAACTGGTAAAGACCGAGGCCGAGGCCCTGGCCGCCGGCAAGGACCGTAAGCAGGCAATCTACGCCGCCTACGATCGTTTCTACCGTGGCGACATCGCCAGGGAGATAGTAACCGGTAACCGCAGGATGGGCGGCCTGTTCACCATGGAAGATCTCGACAGGTGGCAGGTTTATATCGAAGAACCGGTAACAACCCGTTACAAGGGTATTGATGTCTATAAACTGACTACCTGGGTACAGGGGCCGGTATTACTGCAAGCCCTTAACATACTTGAAAACGCGGACCTGCCCGGTATGGGTTATAACAGCGCGCAATATATCCATACTCTTTACCAGGCGATGAATCTGGCTTTTGCCGATCGTGATTTTTATTACGGCGATCCCTATTTTGAACCTGAAGAACCGATCAAGGGTTTGCTTTCCAAAAAATATGCGAAACAACGGTTTGAGCAAATAAACCGGGAAAGGAATGATGCTGGCGCAGGCCCCGGTGATCCCTACCCTTTCCAGGGAGAGGAAAATCCTTATAAACAATATATCGAACGCTGGCACGAAAGAAAACGCACGGGTGACGATGATCATGCGGCGCTTATTGATGAGTTTCACCGGGAACAGGCATTTTTGTCCGGCACGACATCCATACAGGCCGCCGACGCCGATGGCTGGGTAATTTCAATCACTCCGAGCGGTGGCTGGATACCGGCGGTCATCGCCGGCAGGAGCGGCATCGGTCTGTCACAACGTATGCAGAGTTTTGTACTGGACCCGGGCGAGAATCCTTTTAATGTAGCAGAGCCCGGGAAACGGCCCCGGGCAACCCTGACGCCGGGTATCGCCATGAAAGACGGCCTGCCCTGGCTCGCTTTCTCCGTGCAGGGCGGCGATACGCAGGACCAGAACCTGTTACAGTTTTTTCTCAACATGGTGGAATGGAAAATGAACCCGCAGGAGGCCGCGGAAGCCGCCAACATAAACAGTTTTCAGATGCGCGGTTCTTTCATGGATCATCCTTCCGAACCGGGCAAGATGTGGATACGCAAGGATGTACCGGCCTGGGTACGCGATCGGCTGTCGGACATGGGTTATACCCTCGAACTGAAAGAAAGAACGTCAGGCCCCATCACCGCCATCTGGTTTGACCGCGAACACGGCAGTATGTGGGGCGCGGCAAGTAATTATGGCGATGACTACGGGATTGCCTGGTGAACGCGGTATCAGTATCTATCCCAGCGATACTATGTGACTCACAACGGATACACGATTGCTGAGGGAGCGTGGAAGGTATCTGCTATAACCAACTTTTCCTGAAACCTGGGTTTGCCATCCTGTATCAGAATGACGTCACGATATTCCCCTGCATTCAGACACTCAAATTTACCTTCGAAATTCGTCTGTACAACGAGAAAATTGGAACGAACATTGAAGCTGTCATTATCATGTTCGCTGATTTTAATATTGCTTATGACATGTCGATAATAGTGCTTGTTATACGTATTAATATGACGTAGGGAGGTTACCCGATCACGCATCATCCCTTGACTGGTATAGTACATCCAATAGCCGCCGTCCATGCCGGCCTCAATGTTTTCCCTGGATTGAATAAAATACTTTCCACTCTCCAGAAACAGTTCCGGCCATTTCTCAAGCTCATCACTGTCGAGACAGTCTGCGTAATCATCCAGAAGAGTGCAAATCAGCCGCTCTATCGAGTCGTTGTTATCCGGCGAGTCCATAGGATTAGAGATGGCGTAGACCTGGCCTGCACGGATTATGACAACGGGATTTGCATGGTTTCACAATAACCTTTCCAAAAAGCTCTGACCGTGGCCTCGGAGTTGAAATGGTCGGAAGCACTTTCAATACCCGCGCCGCCGAATTCGATATAAGAAGTATCGCCCCTGGAAATCGCATTCTGAGTCATGGTGAGGACTTCAGCGTCTTCCAGTGCTATGTATCCGGCCGGACCCAACAGGTTGCTTTGTTTTTTACGGCACTCGTGTTCGAAGTCAGATTCATCGTCATACCCGAACCAGGTATATTCGATATCCGTCGAGCCTGGACTGGTCGGTATAATGCGCCTGCAACTCCAGGAATTGCGGATGCAGGTAAATAAAGAGCCGGGAAATATGGAAATTACACTCAATTGCAGGTCGCCCAACACCTTGAAGCCTTCCGCGATACTCGGGTCTTCCAATTCATATTTGCCTTTTTGCGCAGGATATGCGTTTTTATCATCCTTATCACCCGAGGGAGGCAACCATGAACTCAGAAGCGCATGTGCATCGTGGATATTAACGCTCACCCGGTCGACCGGCATGGCAATGCCGAATTGGCCTACAAAGGAATGGAGCTGTGGCCCATGGTATGTATCCCTGTTGTTTTCAACAAACAGCTTCCAGTTGCAAGGCACAGTCTGGCGTTGATAACCAACGATTCGTAACGGTCGCTGGCAAATCGTCTCGATACGCTCAACAATCGCGGTCCCAAGATATTCACGAAGTGGCGGCGCTTGGCTATCAAACGTCGCAAAGATAACATCCCCAACAGTTTCAACCCGAAGAGTCTTTAATCCATGACAGTCTTTCGAAAAGTTGTCAGGATACCCGCCTTTGTTCTGCATTCCCTGTTCCATGGCGACGCCCAGTAATTTTCCGGTTCCGTCATAGCGCCAGTTGTGATAGGGACATACCGGAAATTTGTTGTTTCCCCGTAATTCCCCGATTACTCTGGAGCCCCGATGAGCGCACCTGTTTACATAAGCGTTTATCGAATCGTCGTGTGCGCGATGCAATACAACAGGGGTTGTCCCGATATAAGTGGATGTGAAATCACCAGGGTCCGCGATTTCGGCTAAAAGAGCTGACAAATGCCAGGTCGGCCCCTTGAAAATCAACTCCTGTTCCTGTTCAAAAACCTGCCGGTCAATATAAACATCGCACCGGATGAGCGTGTGGTCCGAACTTGGCCAGGTAATATGACGACTATCGGGAAGTTCTGTTCTCAACTTGAAAATATATGTTCCAAAATCAAATTACCGTAGTTTATCATCTGTAAATTCACTTGTTTCAACATTTATCTGTTATAGAATGTTGCCGTTCCAGATACTGGATGTTACCGGTCAATTAAGTCGCGGGGGGGATTATGTACCATCAAAGTAGTTCGAAAAGAAATTTGCGAACTTCTCCAGGCAATCACGCGCTGCTGATATATGGTTTTGTTTCTTTAATCGGTTTATTTCCGGTCCTTGTGCTCGGCCAGGACAGTGTTCTCGAAGAGATCATTGTTACTGCCCAGAAACGTGAGCAATCGCTGCAGGACGTACCCATCTCCGTCGCTGTCACCTCGGGGGAAAGCATAGAGAAACAGAGCTTGACCGACCTGGGCGAGCTTGCTGCACAGACACCGAATATCATCATTACAGATGCTCCGGCCAGCGATCAGCTATATATTCGCGGCGTTGGCTCCAGTATCAATGGAGGCTTCGAACAATCCGTCGGGACATTCGTCGACGGTATCTATCATGGCCGGTCCCGGTATTCTCGCGGACTTCTCTTTGATGTTGAGCGTGTAGAGTTGCTGCGCGGACCCCAATCCACTTATTTCGGCAACAATGCCATTGCCGGCGCATTGAATGTCATCACCCGTAAACCGGGTGATGAGTTTGAAGGGTACGTCAACCTCTTGTTTGAGCCTGACGACGGTGAGAGAAGCGTTGAACTTGCCCTGGGCGGACCCGTATCGGATACATTCGGCGTCCGCGTCGCTGCCAAAATCTACGGCATGAGCGGTTTCGTCAGGGACTTCCATACGGGTGTTCAAGGGCCCGACCTGGACGACAAACAGATACGCGCCACGGCAACCTGGAAACCGACTGATTCGTTTGATGCAACGTTTAAAGCGGAAATTGCAAACTCTGACGGAGACCGTAACCCGCCTTTCCAGCTCTTTAACTGTCCTCCGGGCCCCCCCTTTCCAGGCCCCGGTGGCGGCTGCGCCGTCGCGTTGCGTGTGTTCGGGCCGCTTAATGACGAGCTGGATACGATAGCTGCGGATACTCCTGGAGAGTTTACAGCCGCACATACCAGGGAGTACGTCCTGACCCTTAACCTGGATATGTGGGACCACACGTTTACCTCTGTCACAGGGTATTCAAACTATGACTACCGCCAGGGTTTTGACGGAGACAGTGTCCCTTTACCCCTGCTTGGCGTCAATTTTAATGAGGATTTTGAACAATACAGCCAGGAGTTCCGAATCACTTCACCAACCGGCAATCGATTTGAATATATTGCGGGCTTTTATTGGCAATCCAGTGACCTGTTCAACCAGAACAAGATTTATGCGGATATCGTTTCTCCGCTATTACTCGGATCACCGGTCGGCCCGTTATATGCCCCCTTTCTGCCGGTCGGTCCACAAAACGACCTGTACCAGGATGAAGAGACTTTTTCACTGTTTGGATCGCTGACCTGGCATGCTACTGATTCCTTACGCGGCACAGTCGGCCTGCGTTGGACAGACGTGCAGAAGGACGGAGTCAAAAGTTTGTTTATCGGTTCAACAAATGGCGCTGCTGCTTCTTCCGGTCCGTTTACGCCGTTACCGCTTCCTCTCAGCAGGTTTCCATTACCACCCAGAGGACCTGTTGCCGGTGGATTGGGAACGCCCCATGGACCGGTTCCGCTCAGTATATCCAATGACGATGTAACGCCTTCCGTGAATATTCAGTATGACGTGACGGAAGACATCATGACGTATTTTTCCTTTTCCCAGGGATTTAAATCAGGTGGTTTTGATGCGCAAAATGTATCGGGCCCACCCGATCCGCTGACATTCGGTCCGGAAGAAGTAGATGCGTACGAGGCAGGAGCAAAGGCAACCTGGCTCGACGGAAGACTCGCGACCAACCTGACCTGGTACCGTAACGAGTATACGGACCTGCAACAGGCCGTACTCCAGACAGGGATTACCTTCAATGTAGAAAATGTGGGCAAACTTGTGGTACAGGGTGTTGAGTTTGATGCAAGCCTCAAGGTGACCGAAAACCTCACCGTGGATGCTGCTGTTGCCTATCTTGATTCTGAATATAAATCTTATCCGGATGGTGGTTGTACCGCCCTGCAATCCTTGCAGTTTGCAATGGCAAATCCCGGCCAAACCTGCCTGCAGGATCTGACTGGTCAGCCCTCGCCGTATTCACCTGAGTTCAGTGGTTATGTACATGCGCGCCATGTTTTGCCGCTACCCCGGGACCTGAGGCTCGTAACCGACATAAATGTCTACTTCACGGATGATTTTGAAATTATTTCGGACAACGACCCGTTGGTTACGCAGGATTCTTACGCCAAACTGGATGCCCGAATCGCCCTCGGCAACCAGGGAGATACCTGGGAAATTGCAATGGTAGGAAAAAACCTGACGGATAAATATACCAGGTCATTCGCCAATGATTCTCCGCTCGCAGCCGGAACTTTCCAGATGCTGCTTAACCGGCCAAGAAGTCTTGCAATCCAAGGGCGATACAGCTGGTAGTAAACAGTCAAGCTAATTGTGCTTAGGAACTAACTGCATATCCATCAACCTGAGTACTTACTTACCGGTAAAGTCCTTGAGAAAAACCCTGCCCTCCCCCCGGGCCGTCAGTCTTTCAAACTGTATCCGTTTATCCGGTTGCGACAGTGGCGGTTTGGTAGCATCAATAGCATATCTTGACCCGCTGCGCAGGATCGTTTCTTCCATGCCGGAAATGGGAGCGGCAATAGGTTCCAGGTTGAATGAGCGGATATCCTTGACCGTCATGATATCCACCTTCGGATCGACCCTGATTGATATGGCATAGATAATATCGTTCATATCATAGATGTTCACATCTTCATCCACGGCGATGGTCAACCTGGGGAAAAACGGCATGGTCATGCCGTTCAGTAACGCCTCCCTGACTTCCTCCCTGGCATTGGCGGTCATTTGTATCACCGCGCAATTAAGGGCTGAATGTAACGGCACCGCAACATCATGCACATTCAACCCTTTACCGCGTAATATGTTCAACAGCATGGGCGCGGTAATAAACTCACAGATGGAGTGATGGTCGGTAAAGCGTGTCGGTTGGATGTGCCGGTAAATCGGCTCGGCACGCATGGTAATGGCGGTTACATCAAAATAGGGTTCATTCGAGAGAAACGGCGCGTGGGTGTCGGTATGAGCGGCGTTAGTTACGTATCTCCCCACTCCAGGATCTATCAGTCCTTCAATCACAAGCTCGGCATAGGCCGGGACCTGCAGATCAACAGATTGGCAATTGGTCACGGCAACTGGTTCACCCAGCATTCCCGCTGCCAGTTGGATCTCACTGAAACCGGGGTGAGGCCCGGTATAGGCGGCTGCGAGTTCATATATCGGATGGCAGCCGATGACCAGTGCTATGGGACACCTTTCACCACGCGCGTCGTAAGCCCGTATGTTTTCCCAGGTATGGGGTGAAAATACGTAGCAATGGGCGCGGCGCGCACTGTCTACCTTGGCCATGGTGAAAAAACAGTTTTGCAAACCGGTTTCCGGGTTTCGCGTGACGGCCACCGAACCGCTGATCACCGGTGTTGCAAAATCTTCCGGGGTAAGCGACAAATGGGGTACATCGATGCCTTCAGAAGGGATAGGCACCGGTAATTTACTCAAGTCGATTTCTTCTCCGGTCCAGACCACCTCTTTTGCCGGGCTGTCATCAACCAGCACGGTTTTCCCGGGACCCCGCGCCATCAGTGACGCATAATGGCCGATGACCGCTTCCGGCGGACACTTCAGCGCGATACCATGCTGTATCCTGTCTCTCAGCAGGCAATCCGCCAAGCGCCAGCCGTCGTAACCCTTGAGGTTTTCAAATAACGTCGGTACTTTCGTTTCGGAACATAAGGCGGGGACTTCGTCCTCAACGTCAACCGCTTTTGTGATCGTCAATAACTCATGCCGTGTTTCCACGTCTTTCAGGTAACTTCTCAAATCTTCAGTATTTGTGGTCATTGTCCGATCCCGAGATAATTCATTGCAGGGGTTAACTTTCGTCGTATTGTTTGTCCTTTCGAATATGATACCACCTTCGAACTGCGCCCTACCGAAGATAAATTTGTCAACACCGGTTATGCGGGTCCTCTTTTTCAGCGTGAATAAAACGGTGGTATTTTGGCATCGTAGTTGATCCACACCGCTTTAGGCGAGGTATATTCCTGCAGGCATTCTATACCCATGTCCCTGCCGTAGCCGGATTCACCGACGCCGCCGAAGGGGGAGCCCGGATGCACCCGCTTGTAACAGTTCACCCAGACCATGCCGGCCTTGATGCCGTCCGAGAACCTGTGGGCGCGCTGCAGGTTGTTGGTCCATAGCCCACTGCCCAGGCTGTAATCGGTCGCGTTTGCCAGTTCCAGCGCTTCGGCGTCATTCCTGAAGCGGGTGACCGACACGAACGGGCCGAACACCTCCTGCTGAAACACCGTATCGCCGGGCCGGGCCTCGACTACCGTCGGTTCGATGTAAAATCCCTTTCTGAGCTCATCGTTACCCGGTTGTTTCCCTCCGGTGAGGATGTGATTGCCTTCTTTTTTACATATCCCGATGTAGTTGAGCACCCGGTCCAGGTGCATCTTCGATGTCAGCGGGCCCATCTCGGTTTCATCATCCAGCGGATTCCCGAGTTTGATGGATTTTGCCAGCCCGATGAATTTTTCCAGGAACTCATCGGCGATGGCCTCGTGTAACAACAGGCGGGAACCGGCAATGCAGGCCTGGCCCTGGTTGTGAAAGATGGCGAAGGCCGAACCGCCGACTGCCGCGGGCAGGGTTGCGTCTTCAAATACGATGTTAGGGCCTTTACCTCCCATCTCCAACGATACCCGTTTCAGGTTGCCTGCCGAAGCCTGGACGATCTTCCGGCCGGTTGCCGTTGAGCCGGTAAAGGCGATCTTGTCAATGTCCGGATGTTCGGCAATGTGCTGGCCGGCAGTATGACCATAGCCCGGGACGATATTCACCACACCCGGCGGGAAACCCACCTCGTTCATCAGATCAACCAGCCTGAGCGTCGACAGGGGTGTGATCTCGGACGGTTTCATCACCACGGTGTTACCGGCGGCAAGGGCGGGTCCAAGCTTCCAGCTGCAGAACATGATGGGAAAGTTCCAGGGAACGATCTGTCCGACAACGCCAACAGGTTTCCGTTTGACAATGCTAAGGAAACCAGGTTCAACCGGTACCTCCCGGCCGTCTATCTTGTCGGCGATGCCGCCGAAATAACGCAGGTTAAGCAAGGTCCTGGGCAGGTCCAGGCGGCGCGTATCCTTGAGGGGATGACCGGTGTCCAGGCTTTCCAGTTCGGTAAACTCGTCAAAGTGCTGCTCCAGTTTGTCGGCCAGTTTCATAATCAACCGGCCGCGTTCAGATGCAAACATATTGCCCCAGCCGTGGAATGCAGCGCGGGCGGCGGTGACCGCCTTGTCCACGTCCGCCGGTTTGGCCTCTGCGACAGCGGTAATCCTGCTGCCGTCATGAGGGTTGAGCACATCTATGGTGCTGCCGTCCTCTGCGTCAACAAACTCGCCGTTAATGAACAATTGATTACGGATATTCTGTGGTTGTATGGTACGGACTTTATCTAACATGGTTGTATTCCTTGTCTGTCAGGTTCATGTATTTATTCATGAGCGGTATTATAAGGCAATGATGAACCGTTATTCAGTACTGATAGTCGGCGGTGGGCCATGTGGGTTGATGCTGGCTGTCGAACTCGGTCGGCGCAATATCAGTGTCCTGCTCATCGATGAGAAACCTTCCACGGCCTTCAATCCACAGGCCAATGCCACACAGGCGCGCACCATGGAGCACTTTCGGCGGCTCGGCTTTGCCGACCAGGTACGTGCGCTCGGCCTGCCTGCGGATTACCCGACCGATATCGCCTATTTCACCCGTTATGCAGGCTACGAACTTGCCCGGTTTTCCCTGCCTTCCTCCGGCGCAGCCAGGTCCCAAATCCAGACCCTGACAGGGTCCTGGAGCGCCGCTGAACTGCCCCACCGGGTATCCCAGAAATGGGTGGAGAAGGTTTTGTATGAGCACGCTCTCGCCTGCAAGAGTAATGCGATTTGCTTCAGCCATCGCCTGCTCAGTTTCGAACAGTACCCTGACGGTGTTACTGCGACGATAGAAGACCTGGAAACCGGGGCAACATTTACGGTGTCTGCCGATTACCTGGTCGGCGCAGACGGCGCGCGCAGTCTTGTACGCCAGTCACTCGGTTACTATTACGTCGGAGAAGCCGGCGCGGTCAGGGAGTTTATGGGTGGGCGTATGCACGCCATGTACATTCGTGTGCCCGATTTCTATTCCGTGTCCGGCCATGCGCCCGCCTGGATGAACGTGACTTACAACCGGGACAGGCGCGCTTTCATGGCTGCCGTTGACGGTAAAGGCGAATTCGCTTTTCATACACAACTGCGGGCGGATGAAGATGAAACAGCATTGAGCGATGCCGATGCCCTCGATATGTTCCAGGCTGCCATGGGTGCACGGATCGGCGTCGAAATACTCTCCCGCGGGACCTGGCGGGCCGGTTTTACACTGGTTGTCGAGCACTTGCAAAGTGGTCATATATTTCTTGGAGGCGATGCTGCGCACCTGTTTACCCCGACGGGTGGGTTAGGCTATAACACAGCGATAGAGGATGCCGTAAACCTGGGCTGGAAACTGGCGGCCGTGATACGCGGATCGGCGCCCCACTCACTTCTAGCCAGCTACGAACAGGAGCGCCGTCCCGCGGCCGTTCGCAACACGAACTATGCCCGCCAGTTTGCCGAGTCGCTGGGCGCGAACATCGCTCCGGCAGAACTGGAAGATGATTCTCCAGCCGGCGCAGAGGCGCGCGCCAGGGCAAGTGAGTATTTCAACCAGCATGCGCGCAAGGAATTCAATATCCCCGGGATCACGTTCGGATGCCGCTATGACGGTTCGCCGATTATCGTCGCCGATGGCAATCCGCCTCCGGACCAGGCCAATGTTTATATTCCGACCTCCTGCCCGGGTGGGCGCGCTCCTCACCTGTGGCTGGGGGAAGACCATTCGCTGTACGATGAATTCGGCTTCGAATGGACGCTGCTGCGCCTCGGACCGAAACCGCCACCGGCGACAGAAATCAAACAGGTATTTGCCGATTGCGGTCTGGAACTCAAGGTGCTTGATATACCGGGGGAAACGGCTCGCGATTTATACGAAACCGACCTGGCCCTGATCAGGCCGGACCAGGTTGTCGCATTTCGCGGGCGGGAAATTCGCGACCCCCGGGCGCTTGCGGCCAGAGTGAGCGGCCATGTTCAGCCGGAAACCGACCTTATGCCGGTACAGGATTAGCCGATGCAAAAGGTTCCATCCGGTCTTATTATTTGTCAATGGACAGCCGGCCTGTTTGTATTTGTGATGATCTTTGTGCCGGTCCAAGGAGCGGATTTTCCTGACAAGCTGCTCTGGGGCGATACCCACACGCACAGCAACCTGTCCAATGACGCCTACCTGCTGGGCAACAGGTCCGCCGACCCCGATACGGCCTACCGCTTTGCCAAAGGCGAACCGGTGGTACATCCCTACCACGGGGACAGGGTTAAAATACAGACGCCTCTTGATTTCCTGGCGGTCACGGACCATGCGGAATATCTGGGACAGCTTTTCAGCGTTCTGGGACTGAAAGACGAAAGGCTTGCCAATACCCGGTTCGGCAAACGCATGCTGAAAGTGAAACAGCAAGGAGACGAACTGGGCGCCGGACTGATTTACATGATGGCGCTTGCCCTGAATGACATGCCCCCCGAACAGCGGCCGGACTTCAGCCTGCCGGGTATTCTGAAGATGCTTTATAACAGGTACATTGCAGGCGATGAAACCCTGGGTAACCCGCACATGCCTGTGCTGTATTTCGGTCTTGGCAACATGTGGTTTGCTGCAAAAAATTATACTTCAGTTGAAGAAATACATGTTGACGAAGTCTTCCGCAGCAACTGGGAGCGTCTCATTGATGCCGCAGACAGGCATAACGCACCCGGGCAGTTCACTGCACTGATCGGTTGGGAGTACAGTCCCCAGCCTGACGGCAAAAACCTCCATCGAGTTGTATTGACTCCGGCTGACGGTGCTACTGCGAAACAAATCTATCCCTACAGCGCCAACGACAGTGAAAACCCGGAGGACCTTTGGCTGTGGCTGGCTAAGACCCGGAAGCGGACAGGGATTGACTTCGTGGCCATCCCGCATAACTCGAATCTCTCCAAGGGAAGTATGTTCACCCGCACGGCGACGTCAGGCGACCCCATGGATGCCGGTTATGCCCGTTTGCGGTCGGATTGGGAGACCGTGGTGGAGGTAACCCAGACCAAGGGGACTTCCGAGACCCATCCGTTGCTTTCTCCCGGGGACGAGTTTGCCGGTTTCGAGATTTATGAAAAAAGTCTGCCGGGCACCAGTCCGCCGACTTTTACCGAGGCTGATTATGTCCGTCCAGCCATGAAGACAGGCCTTGAACTCGACCGGCAACTGGGCGTCAACCCGTACAGGTTCGGCATGATCGGTTCCACGGACAGTCATACCGGCCTGGCCTCGGCGGAAGAAGATAACTTCATGGGAAAATTCGCGCAGGATTCCGTCCTGGAAAACAAGGAGGAAGGCTTTTACGGTTATCCCGGCTGGCTGTATTCAGCCTCGGGCCTGGCCGCGGTCTGGACGCGGGACAATACCCGCGAAGAGATCTTTGCGGCACTCAAAAGGCGCGAGGTCTACGCCAGCACCGGCCCGCGTATCAGCGTACGTTTTTTTGCGGGATACGATTTTACCGAAGAGGATTTAAGTCACAGTAATCTCGCTGCTGCAGGCTACGGCAAGGGCGTGCCGATGGGAGGCGTTCTGGCCGCCGCGGACCGTGCGCCGAGCTTCCTGATATATGCCGTGAAGGATCCGGGCGGGGCGAATCTCGATCGGGTCCAGGTGATTAAATCCTGGCTGGACGCGCACGGTAAAGCACGGGAAAAGGTCTTTGACGCAGCCTGGTCCGATGGGCGGACACCGGGCACGGACGGAAGATTGCCGCCTGTGGGTGACAGTGTCGACCGCCGCAACGCCCGCTATGCAAACAACATCGGCGCGGTGGAACTCGCGACCGTCTGGACGGACCCGGAATTCGATCCGGACACCCGCGCGCTCTACTACCTGCGCGTGCTGCAGATCCCCACCCCGCGCAATTCACTCTATGATTCGATTGCCCTGCAAACCGGGCCGCCGCAAGGATATCCTGAAGTGATCCGGGAGCGGGCCTGGACATCGCCCATATGGTACGCGCCATAAAGTGTAAAAAATGCTCCGAACAGTAATTCTGGCCGTCTTTATCACTCCGTGTCTCCTCGGCAGTCACCCTGCATTCGCCCATGACAGCCGGCCGCTATTCATCAATATCACCGAATACGGTGAAGGCGCGCTGACGCTCAGGTGGAAGACTCCTCCTTCCGTCAACCCGGACAATGTCCCGCGCATCACGTTGACGGGTTGTGATGTCACCCGGCAACAACCCGCACAACCGCGGCCAGCGGGGTCGGAGATTTACTCATGTGAAAACGGTCTCTCCGGAAAATCCGTGGTCATCGACTACCCATTGCTCAATCCATCGATTTCGTCCCTGTTACGCATCGAGTTCCGGAGCGGGGAAACACGCAGCGTGATACTCGATCCAGGCGAGGCGGAATGGCGTGTCCCGGCGCCGGAGACCTTTACCGGAGTAATCAGGGATTATTTCGCGCTGGGGGTTGAACATATATTCGGCGGCATAGACCACCTGCTGTTTCTTGCCGGCCTGCTCTACATCGCTCGTACGCTGCGCCGGATCCTGATTACCGTCACCGGTTTTACCCTGGCCCACTCGATTACCCTGTTCCTGGTGGCGCTGGATGTGCTGCGCGTGTCCATCCCCGCCGTGGAAACGGTGATAGCCCTGTCGATCGTGATGCTTGCCACCGAGATCGCCCGCAACGACCGCGCCACGCTTACCTGGCGCCGCCCGGTCCTGGTGGCCTGCGGTTTCGGCCTGGTGCACGGGGCCGGTTTCGCCGCGGCCCTGACGGAAACGGGCCTGCCGCAGACAGAGAAGATCAGCGCATTATTATTCTTCAACCTGGGCGTGGAAGCGGGCCAACTGCTCGTCATAACAGCGGTATTCAGCGGCCTTTGGCTGGTTGCGCTCTTGCCCCGCCCGTTACTGCCCGCGTATGACAACCGGCCGCTACGCCTGGTGTTCAGCTATGCGCTCGGAATCGTTTCGACTTTCTGGTTTATCGAGCGATTTGCCCTGGCGTTCGCATAAACTGGTAAACTGCAAAACAGGCCGTAATGATACCGGTACACAAGTCAAAGAGGAAAAAGATGGAACAGGCACTGGAAATTCTGCGCAATACCTTCGGTTACCGGGACTTTCGCGGCGAGCAGCAGGACATCATCAACCACGTACTCGCAGGAAACGATGCGCTGGTGCTGATGCCCACCGGCGGCGGCAAATCCTTGTGTTACCAGGTTCCGGCCATGCTTCGTCCTGGCACCGGCATCATCATTTCACCGCTCATTGCCCTGATGCAGGACCAGGTCAGCGCGTTGCTGCAGCTCGGGATCAGGGCCGCTTTCCTCAATTCAACCCTGCCGGCGCAAACCGTCCGTGAAACGGAACAGGGTCTGCTGAACAACGACATGGACCTGCTCTATATCGCGCCGGAACGCCTGCTGCAGGAACGCACCCTGGCATTGCTGGAGCGGACACAGCTTGCCCTGTTTGCCATTGACGAGGCTCATTGCGTCTCCCAATGGGGGCATGATTTCCGCAAGGACTACCTGGCGCTGGATCAACTTCACCAGCGCTTCCCGTCCGTCCCGCGCATCGCCCTGACTGCGACGGCGGACGAACGCACCCGCTACGAGATACGGGAACGCCTGGGCCTGGAACAGGCAAAGGTATATATCAGCGGCTTCAACCGCCCGAATATCCGGTACCGCATTACTACCAGGCTGGAGGAGCGCAAACAGTTACTTCACTTCCTGGAAACGGAACACCAGGGAGACGCCGGTATCGTCTATTGCCTGTCCCGCAAAAAAACCGAGGCCGTTGCCGGCTGGCTCACTGCGCAGGGCCGCACGGCCCTGCCCTACCATGCCGGGCTCGAGTCGAGGGTGCGCTACCGGCACCAGCAACGCTTCCTGCAGGAGGAAGGGATCATTATCGTCGCCACTATCGCTTTCGGCATGGGTATCGATAAACCGGACGTGCGCTTCGTAGCCCACCTGGACCTGCCGAAGAGCATCGAGGCTTATTACCAGGAAACCGGGCGGGCCGGACGGGATGGCGCGGTAGCCGACGCCTGGATGGTCTATGGTCTGGAAGACGTGGTGAAACTGCGGCAGATGCTGGAAACGTCGGACGCGGATGAAACCCATAAACGCGTCGAGAGGTACAAACTCGATTCCATGCTGGGCCTGTGTGAGATTACCAGTTGCCGGCGTCATGCCTTGTTGCAGTATTTCGGGGAGGAAGCACCGGTCCGCTGCGGCAATTGCGATACCTGCCTGCACCCGGTGGAAACCTGGGACGGCACGACTGCCGCCCGCAAAGCCCTGTCCTGTGTGTACCGCACCGGCCAGCTTTTTGGCGCCAGGCACCTGATCGACGTGCTGCTGGGGAAAGAAAACGACAAGGTGAGGAAGTTCGGGCACCAGCGGCTCAGCACCTTCGGCATCGGCGAAGAACTGGGCATGGAGCAGTGGCGCTCCGTGTTCAGGCAACTGATCGCGCGCGGTTTCCTGAGCGTTGACTTGAAAGGCTTCGGCTCCCTCCTGTTGACGGACCAGAGCAGACCATTATTGCAAGGTGAAGCGCAGGTTTTCCTGCGCAAGGATGACAGGATTAAAAAACCAACCCGGAAACAACGTAAAACGCCTTTACAGGTCAGTGATCCGGAACTGTTCGAAAAACTCAAGGATTGCCGCAAGCAACTGGCCGTCAAACAGGGTCTGCCTCCTTACGTGATCTTCCACGATTCAACCCTGGTGGAAATGACGCAACGCCTGCCCTCCGGCCCGGATGAATTGTTACAGGTCAGCGGGGTGGGCGCGCACAAACTGGAGCAATACGGCGAGACCTTTCTTGCCGTTATTCGCGCGCACCGGGATGAACTGATTTGACGGTCCGGCAGGTCATCACCAAGGCTTCAAAATTTTACCTGTTGGATGTCAGCAAATTTCCCGCGTTTGTGGCGCGCCTCGAACCACTTCACCTACGCAGCCATAGCGACCACAGACGATGTCATGTTTACGACGCCGGGTTGTTTGCTCAGTTAAACGCTTTCTTTATGCTGACGCCGAAAGTCCTCGGCCGATTGCCGATGATTCCCAGCGGGTCCTGGTAGGAGCTTATCGCATCGTATTCTGCGCGCTCATCGGTAACGTTCCTGATATAGGCCGACAGCAGCCAGTCCTTGTATTCGTAGAACGCGGCCAGGTTGACCAGCGCGTAAGAATCCAGTTTGACGTTATAGATACTGTCGGGATTGAACTTGACGTACGTGCTGTCGCGATAATTTACATCCACGCGCGCCGACACCTCGGCGCCGCTGCTCAACGGTTGCCGGAAAGACAGCGAAGTATAGCCCTGTGTGGTCGGAATATTAGGGATGGCATCGCCCTTCATGCCGTTGTTGCCCAGATCATCGGGTATTTGATCTTCGGTCAGTTCAGCATCTATCACCGACCCGCCGATAGAAAAGTCGAAGTTGTCCGACAGGGACGCGTTGATGTTGAATTCAAACCCCAGAATCTCCGAGTCGCCTATATTATTCAGAAAAGGTATGCCATTGGAGAACTGGTCCAGCACCATGTCCGACCAGTCTATGTAATACAGCGCGCTGCTGAAACGCAAACGGTTGGCAAACAGGTCGGCTTTGTAACCCAGCTCATAGTTCATCAGGTCGTCGGAATCAAAAGACCGGGGTATGCCCGGCGCAAACGGTATATTGGCCCGGTTCAACCCGCCGATGCGGAAACCGGATGAAACGGTGCCGTAAACCATGTTGTCGTCATTGATATCGTAGGACAGGCTGACCTTGAAAGTCAGCGCATCGTCGTCACCCGTGCTGTCGCCCTCCGGGCCCGGCGCGGGGCTGAACGAATGCAACTCCACCGCGGTAGCCCGAAGGTCCGACTGGAAATAACGCAGGCCCGCCGTCAACTCCAGTTGGTCGGTGATGTCGTAGTAGATTTCACCGAAAACGGCTTCCTGCTCCAGGTCGGCGGTGTCATGGACACCGAAAAAGGTATTGCCGGCGCCGAATGTCGCATTGGTGTCCGGCGTAGTGAAATTGCCCGGCTGGAACGTGCCGTTGGGTCCGCCGTCATCCACTATGGTCAACACCTCCACGTCGAAGACAAAATCCTCCCGTTGCACGTAAACGCCGGTTACGAAGTTGAATTTACCGTCCAGGTCGGAGGCAAACCGCACCTCTGAAGACCATACGTCGCGTGATTGCGGCTGCATGGTAATGCCCGGAATCGGCACGCCGAAAAACACCAGGATCGGAGTCGAGTCGAAGGAAAAAAACAGGTCGCGCTCAAACAGGTTGGTGGTGGCGAGGAAATTGCCGAAATCAAACTGGTAATTCAACGTCGCGCTCTTGATGGAAAATTCATCTTCCCAGGCATTGGTCGTGATATCGGTGTTGACGAGGTCGTCAGTGACGGTATATCCGGGCACGGCCCGCGCCTGGGGAAAAATAAATTGCAAGTGGTCGCAGGACGGCCCGCCGCAGATACCATCCGTGCTCCAGGATGCGACGCCTTCGGGCGTATAACGCGGGCTGCCGCCGACTTCCGTGTGTTGCTTAAGGTAGGAAGCGTCTATGGTCAGCCTGTCATTCGGTTGAATACGCAGAATTACGCGGCCGCCGGCGGTATTCTCGTCATTGATATTGTTGCGCGGCCCAGCCAACACCCGGGGTTGCTCGATATACCCGCTGTTATCAAACTGCCACCCCGCTATGCGCAGACCCACGCTGCCACCCAGAGGGACGTTCACCATGCCGCTGAACCCGTGGTTTTCACCGCCCTCCTCCGTTGTGGAAAAGTCGGCTTCCAAAAAACTGCTCCAAGCCTCCAGGTCGGGTTTATTCGGAATGAATTTAATCGTGCCGGCCATGGAGTTGGCACCGTACAGGGTGCCTTGAGGGCCGTTCAACACCTCTATGCGCTCCATGTCGACCAACTTGATATCAACGTTGCGTCCGCCGCCGTCTTCCTGGTTGGACGCGGTGATGACCGCTTCATCATAATAGACGCCTACCGTGGAGGGGCCTTTGGCGTTTACCCCGCGAATGATGTATTCCTTGTCTCCCGGCCCCAGGTCCTGGAATTGCAGGCCGGGCACGGAACCGGCAAAATCCACAAAGTCCCTGGCTCTCAGGCGTTCCAGTTGCTCGCTGCCGAGCGCCGTGATATTGATCGGGATGGAAAAAGAGCTTTCGTCCTTTTTACGCGCGGTGACCACGACTTCTTCAAGCACCTGCGCATTGATTGGCATTATGAAACAGGCGCTGACAAGGCATGTTGTTACCCGGATGGTTTTCTTCAGAGACGCGAAAATCATAACGGCTACTCCCACGGATTGATTCTATGGTATCAGGTTAAGTATATGAAGTTTCCATACCTCAAAAAAGAAATAAATTAGGCAACTATGCCTAATATCCCGGGTCGACAACGACGGAATTCAAGGTAAGATTACGAACCTGTCCGACTGTTGAAATGTTCTTGAAGATAATGTCCAGCCTCGATACGCAAGAGAAGATTAAAGCCAGGGCGATATCCTTGTTTAATGAACACGGCACAGGCAGCGTTTCCATCGGCAGGATCGCCTCGGAAGCAGGCATCAGCAGGGGCCATCTGCAATACCATTATGCGAACAAGCAGGAATTAATCCGGGCAATTTACCAGGATATTGCAGCAGAAGTGTTAAGCAACTGGGAAGGGGACGACAAGCAACCTACGGTAAGACATATGGCGGAAATGTTCGTGCGCCAGTTCCATTACGTATGGAAATACCGTTTCCTGTACCGGGAAATGGTAACACTGATTCGGGTAGACAGTGAATTGGCGCGGCGCATCAGGGACAACAGGGCTCGTCGAATTGAAGCCGTGATAAAGTTTTTCAGAGCGCTGGCAAGAAACCGGGTACTGAAAAAACTCAGGGGAGAGGAAAGCCTCCGTTATCTGGTCATGATAACCTGGATATTCTGTGACAACTGGCTGAATTTTATAGAAATACAAGGGAACGAAATCAATTCACAGACCCTTCAGGAAGGCTATGATCATATTATTGAAATGCTTTATCCCTACCTGACTCGACAGGCCCGGGAAAGTATTTATGAAAGCTATGAGTTGATCCGTTTCCCGCAACCGTTGACATGAAAGGCTTCGGCTCCCTCCTGATGAGTTGCTACAGGTCAGCGGAGTGGGCGCGCACAAACTAGAGCAATACGGCGAGACCTTTCTTGCCGTTATTCGCGCGCACCGGGATGAACTGATTTGACGGTCCGGCAGGATTGTAATAGTTGATTGAATTTCATTCCAATCTGGACTACACTCCATAATAGTCCAACTATTATGGAATTAATTCCGGAATGGTTAACATCAGCAGAGTCTTGAACATTGAACTTGGGCAAGGTCAATCCGCGTTTTTGTGGGGACCCCGCAAGACCGGCAAGTCAACCTACTTGAAACAGGTATTTCCTGGGAGCGTTGTCTATGACTTTCTCAAGACGGATGTGGCGCTGGACCTCATAAGAAGTCCCTCCCTGTTGCGCGAACAACTCCTGGCAAACAGGGAACAGGCAGCGGCACTTCCTGTTATCCTGGATGAAGTACAAAAAGTGCCTGCAATTCTGGATGAGGTTCATTGGCTGATTGAGAATGCCGGTTTGAATTTTATCCTGTGCGGTTCAAGCGCCAGAAAATTGATAAAGGGCAGCGTCAACCTCCTCGGAGGACGGGCCTGGCGCTTTGAAATGTTCCCGTTTGTCTTTCCTGAAATCAAACAGTTTGATTTATTGCGCGCCCTGAACCAGGGCCTGATACCCTCCCATTACCTCCAGCAGCACCATTATCAACGGTCGTTACGCGCTTATGTGCAGGACTACCTGAAAGAGGAAGTATTCAATGAGGGACTGGTGCGAAACGTGCCCGCGTTCTCACGATTTTTTGAAGCGATGGGATATTCCCATGGAGGGTTAATCAACTACGCAAATATTGCGCGGGATTGTGGGATTGACGCAAAAACCGTAAAGGAATATTTCCAGATTTTGGCAGATACGTTACTCGGAACCTTTGTGCCGCCGTATAAAAAAAGACAAAACCGGCGGGTCATCACCAAGGCTTCAAAATTTTACCTGTTTGATGTCGGCATCGCCGGACATCTCTGTCAACGCAAAATAACTGAAGCACGCGGTGAACAGTTCGGCAAAGCCCTGGAGCATTTTGTATTTATGGAACTTAATGCACACCGGTCATACCTTGACTTGCATTACGGGATAAGTTTCTGGAGGACAAAATCCGGCCTGGAAGTGGATTTCATACTGGGCGACGGAGAGATTGCCATAGAAGTCAAGGGCGCAAGCCGCGTAGATAACACGGACATGAGGTCCCTCCGGGCTTATATGAACGAGTTTAAACCAAGATTGGGGATTGTTGTATCCAACGAAAAATACGAACGTCAGGTCGGTGATATAACCATACTGCCCTGGCAAATCTTCCTGGATAAATTATGGGCGGGGGAGTTGCTGTGATGCCGGGAAACGAACCCCTTGCCCCAACAGGTCAGGATGAATATCTCTCCGGTGTACCCATGTAAGCGGTTTGACAGTAGTTATTTATTCTTCTAAAAGCAGGAAATACGACTTCATAAAAGTCGGCGTGGTTACAGTCCAGGTAACGCGCTCGCCTTTCTTAATCAACCAGCCGTCGCCGGGACGGTACGTGACCGTTTCGTTCTCCGCGTGGTAATGAATTGTGACTTCCCCTTCTATTACGAAAGCGTGTTCGGTTGCCGGCCAGACGATTTCGGCCCTGCCTTTCACCTGCCGAAAAACACCCCCCATGGAAATTTCACTCTGAAAGTCCACGGTTACCCGGGTCTGTAGGTCTCCGTCGGTTTCCAGCGCTCCGCCTGCCTCAGGATCGTAGGGCTGGAATCGACCCGGGTCCACTGTCATACCGGGAGCATAATTTATCATTGCACTTCCTCCTCCTGTTCAACTACATTCGAACCGGTCCGGACAGGTGTTCATGCATGATACGCCATGTGCCGCCCTGTTTTTCCCAATTCACTCATTGCATTCATATCTTTGCTTAGTCTTCAATGTCAAAATAATCTACAATCTCCATTTCCTTATGGGGAATGCCGATAATATCTATCTCATTGTCACGGATTAAATAAAACACCAGATGGGAACCTTGCGGGAAACAATAATATCCCTCGCAGATATCAGGGCGATGTTTGCCCAAACGAGGAAACTCAGTTAACCACGAAAAACGCTTATACAATCCGGCAATATAGCTGTCTGCCTGGGTTTCGTTCCAGACTTCAGCAGTATATTTCCAGATATCGGATAAATCTTCCTCTGCCCGGAAAGTGAGATTATACGATTTTGCCATCACGTTCTTCCCTGAACTTTCTTAGCATTTCATCAAGCGATAACGTCACAAATTCACCTCGTTCGGCTTGAGCCGCCCCCTCGGCCAAATGGGAACGTAATGCGGCCAATTTGCTCTTGCGTTCTTCCAGCGTTCGCAGTGCATCTCGAACCACTTCACTGGCGCTGCCGTAGCGGCCACTGGCGATTTCATTTTTTATGAACACCTCCCAGTGTTCACCCAGACTGAGACTTGTAGTTGCCATCTACATACCTGATTATTCAATTTGAATATTTGTGAATATATCACAGATTAATAGATTTGAACACTTCTGTATCAACATGCGCCAGAAATCCCAGTGCCCGCAGACATATTTGCAGTCCCTGGTGTAGTGCGTAGATGTGAGCTCGACAGTCAGTTCATTCATGTCGGGTCTCCAAGTATAATAGTGATCGTAACGTTTGATTAAATGAAAAAGCGAGGAAATGAAGATAACTGACAGGAACAGGATACATTTTGTCGGCAGCATCGCCGGCAA
>JAPPLI010000148.1 GCA_028819495.1 Gammaproteobacteria bacterium
GGTTGACCTGGGAGTATTGCCGGCGCTGAACAGTAAACACTACCGGTCGAGATTCCCGGCATCCGCCTAGTCCGGCCTGAAACATGCTGCAAGAAGTCGCGAACCGCACACTCAGGGTGATAGATGGGCAGCAGCGCATCTATTACGAGGGTTACTGGATCCGGCACTACGACGTACCGAACAATCTTGCCTATAAAAAAACCCTTATCGACCAGTTGACCCGGCGTGTCTTCCATCACGTCGAGCCCGGAATAAATACTCCCGGCGACAAACTCGAAGAGGTCCGGCGCAGGTACGAAGCGGAGGGAAATGCATCGAGAAAACGGGTGCTGGCCGCGATGCTGGCCGGCGCGCTGCTGAACCGCGGCGCGGACATCCTGACCCATATCGTTGAACTGGAACAGATCGGCATTACCATCAACCCTGAAAACGAACTGCTGAAGGAGTGCGGCCTGTGTTTCATGGGAGCGCTTGAATACGGGAAATACATCCGGGTCAAACACGGCAGGGAAGGCCTGGAAGAGCTCTGGGGAGAGCCGTTCAGGGCTTTCACCACCCCCGTCGAAAACTTCCTGGAAAGCCGCTATATCAAGATTGCGCACACCATGCGGGAAATCGACGAGCTTAACGACAAGATGAATGACGTTTTCGCAAAGGCGCCCATGTTCAGCAACCTGGTGAAACTGATCCAGGAACTGGCCGACAGCGGTAAAAATACCATGGAGACACTGCGCAGCGACCCGGCCATCATAGAGATCTGGCCGCGTTTCGTCAGCGCCTCGGAACAGGTTGCCGACTGCAAGCCTGCGTTGCGTGAAGATGCGACCCGGCGCGAACAGGCCCTGGGCAAACGCGGGATCGATATCTTTCACCGCTGCGGCACACTGATCGAGGACCTGACCAACTACCGGGTACCGATGCCCAGGACCACGCAGACATTGCTGCAGGACTGCGACCAGTTCAGGGAAAAATACGCGGCCCGGCTGTATTGAAGTATTCATTCTCAATTCCTGATTCAAAATAAGATGACCACCTACGCTGCCCCCACGCGCGACATGCGCTTTGTCCTGAACGAACTGGCAGGATTGCCGGACGTCAATCAACTGCCCGGATTTGAAGAGGCGACGGCGGAGACCGTGGATGCGGTCCTGGAGGAAGCGGGAAAATTTGCTGCAGAAGTGCTGGCGCCGCTCAACCGCCCCGGCGATATTGCCGGCGCCAAATTCAATGACGCCGGGGTTACGCCTCCGGGAGGGTTCAAGGACGCCTACCGGGCGTTCGTGGATAGCGGCTGGGCATCGCTGCCGTTCGAACCTGAATTCGGCGGCCAGGGGTTGCCGGAACTGGTGGCCGCCGCGACCAACGAAATCTGGCAGTCGGCCAATATGGGCTTCGCCCTGTGCCCCATGCTCACGGAAGGCTGCGCAGTCGCCCTGGGAATCCACGGCTCCCACGACATGAAGGCCATTTTCCTGCCGAAGCTGGTTACGGGGGAATGGACAGGCACCATGAACCTGACGGAACCCCAGGCCGGGTCGGACCTGGCCGAGATAAAGACCAGGGCAGTGCCCAACGGCGATACTTACCTCATTTCAGGCCGCAAAATCTTCATCACCTGGGGCGACCACGACTTTACGGACAATATCCTGCACATGGTCCTGGCCCGCCTGCCCGACGCGCCGCCGGGCATCAAGGGCATCAGCTTGTTCCTGGTTCCGAAGTACCTGGTCAACGCGGACGGTTCCACCGGCCGGCGCAACGACGTCCGCCCGGTTTCCATCGAGCACAAACTGGGCATTCACAGCAGCCCGACCTGTGTCATGAGTTACGGCGACAACGGCGGCGCTCACGGCTACCTGGTGGGCGCAAAGCATGACGGGATAGCGTGCATGTTCACCATGATGAACCACGCCCGCCTGTCGGTCGGCATACAGGGTCTCAGTATCAGCGAACGCGCCTACCAGCAGGCGCTGGCCTATGCGAAAGAGCGTGAACAGGGCAGGAGACCGGGGCAGTCCGGCCGCGCCCGGATCATCCAGCATGCGGACGTGCGCCGTATGCTGATGCTGATGAAATCCGGCTGTGAGGCGATGCGTGCGCTCGCCTACGTCACCGCGACCTCACTCGATCACATGAATCACTCTCCGGACAGTGGCAACCACAGTGAACGATTTGCCCTGCTGACCCCGGTGGTCAAGGGCTGGTCCACCGAGTTGGCCCAGGAAATCACTTCCCTGGGCGTACAGGTACACGGCGGCATGGGCTATATCGAGGAAACCGGCGCCGCCCAGCACTTCCGGGACGCACGAATCACCAGTATTTACGAGGGGACCAACGGCATCCAGGCCCAGGACCTGGCCGGCCGCAAGATCATCAGGGATGACGGCAAGGCCATCCGCGAACTCATCGGTGAGATCAGGCAAACTACGGCGGACCTGTCCGATGCCGATGCCGGCCAGGCCGTCATCAAGCGCGCCCTGGACGATGCAACCGGAACACTGGCGCAGGCCACCGACTGGTTATTGAGCAACTACCGGGACGACCCGGATGCGCCGGGTTCCGCCGCCATCAACTATCTCATGCTGATGGGCTACGTGTGCGGCGGCTGGCAGATGGCCCGGGCGGCAATGATCGCCGCGCAAAAGTCCGCTTCCTCAGGTGATGAGTTTTACCGGGGCAAGATAGTAACAGCGCGCTTCTATGCCGAACACTACCTGCCCAGGACCGGCGGGCATTTCTCCGCCATCCGGGCCGGCAGCGGGACGATCATGGCTTTGGATGAAGGGCAGTTCTGAAATTCATTGATTCGATATTCGGACGTAAAAAAACGGTGGGCGGGTAACAGCGCACACTGCAATTCCCAACTCTGCCATGCCGCGAGCAATCTCAGTAATGCTGACGTGGCGCTGCTGTGCGACGGAACAACAAAACGGAGGTTGTTGGTCAGGCGGGCAAGAGAAACAACCTGAGCGCGGCAAACAGCAGCGCACTGAACGATGCCTGTATCAGGAAAAACTTCACCGTCATCCGCAATTCCATCTTCTCCATATCACCACGAAGGGAAATTTCCATCTTCTCCATATCACCACGAAGCGCCGACTCCGTTGTGGTCAAATCAGTCCTGGTCGCCACCCGTTCATTAATCGCATCGTGCATCAATATCACCACCGCTTCCGCCTGTTTGTCCTCCATGCCGGAGTCCTTCAGACCTTGCGCCATCTTCAAAGTATCAAACGCCACATCAGCCATTGTTCCTTCTCCTATCTCGTTGTTCGGTTCTCCCGGCCGGCACACTAGCCCGCCGTTTCGCTGGCCATAACTCCAGCGGCAAGCAGCCCGTCTTACCGGTCCCTTCGTATCACTGCTGCATCCGGCGGCAGTTAATGGCTGCTAGCAGGGTTTATCTTACTTGCAAGCCAGGGACATTGCAAATGTCTGTGACCACCAAAGAGTTCCAGAAAGTTGCAATAATGATAGCATTATAGT
>JAPPLI010000053.1 GCA_028819495.1 Gammaproteobacteria bacterium
CGGATATATCCGTATTGTCCTTGATCATCTGGTAGTACCAGCCCATGGAAGAGGTATCCCCATACAGGACGGTACCGACCAGGCGGTTGTCCTCAATGACGAGGCGCCTGTACACGCCCTGGTTCGGGTCCCGCAACACGATCTCCTCGCGATTATCGCCATCGGCAAAGTCACCGGCGGAATAGAGATCAATCCCGGTTACTTTCAGTTGCGCCGCAGTCACCCGGTTCTCGAAATGTTGGCTTTGATCTCCGAGTAACGTGGCAGCGGCGACGTTTGCCATTTCATATAGTGGTGAAAGCAGTCCGTACACGGCCCCTTCGAATTCGGCGCATTCGCCGATGGCCAGGATGTCCGGGTCGGACGTGCGCATGTGCTCATCGACAACAATCCCGCGATTGACCTCCAACCCGGCGTTCTCCGCCAGCCAGACGCTGGGACGAATCCCCACGGCCATGACCACGATATCCGCCTGGATACTGGAACCGTCCCTGAATAATACGCCCGTGACGTGTTCATCGCCGGTGAGGGCTTTTGTATGCCGTCCGGTCAACACCCGAATGCCCAGTGACTCGATAGCGCGCTGCAGCAGGTGACCGGCTGTTTCATCCAGTTGGCGATCCATGAGCGTGGGGTTGCGATGCACGACGGTCACTTCCATGCCCCGGTTGCGCAGTCCCGCGGCGGCTTCAAGACCCAGCAGGCCGCCGCCGATCACCACGGCCTGCCGCCTGGTTTCGGCAGCGGCCAGCATCGCCTTCACGTCATCCAGGTCCCGGTAGGAAAGCACGCCTTGCTTGTCGCGTCCCGGCACGTCGAGGATGACCGGCGACGACCCGGTTGCAATCAACAGCTTGTCATAAGGTTCGGCAATGCCATTAGTCGCCCTGACTATCCTGGCCTCACGATCGATCTCGGTCACCGGGCAGCCGCGGTAAAGAATAAAGTTGTGCTTGAAATACCAGTCGTCCCCGTGGATGATGGTTTTCTCAAATTCTTCCTCCCCGGACAGCACCGGGGACAGCATCACGCGGTTATAGCTGACGCGGGGCTCGGCGTTGAAGATTGTGACGTTATAGGCATCGGGGTTTCCTTCATTCAACTTTTCCAGGGCGCGGCCGGGAGCCATGCCATTGCCCACAACGATTAAATCTTTCATCATCGATTCGTGTCTGCGCAAAAGTGGCGTTCCTGGTAACTATAACAAACTTTCATGAGCAGAGGTCTGCACGCCCCGACAATATGCAACTCCGTACGGATTGGTGGGGTCAGAGTAAAATTTCTGGCGAAATTCTTACTCTGACCCCGGAATTTACACAGCAAAATTGAACAGACCCGACAGACAAACAGTTGAATTCACCGACAAGATTCGCGAAGATCAGCGGGAAGTTTTCAGGAGCGGGATCAGACTTTGGCAACCTGGCCCCCGAATAAAGCGCACTAATCCGAGTCAAAATCCGAAGGATGATTATACTCGCTAATCCGTTTGACGCGATGTTGGCAATGATGGCGATACTTGTCGTTATCGTCCTGTTGCTGTGCTGGATAATTTACAGGCACACTAAAGCCCTGAAAGATGTTGCTAATTTCTTGCGCATTATAGCGGTCAACTACCAAAAACCTGATGGCGAATAATTCGCTGATGCGACAACAAAAACTCCTCTTCAAAAAGCCGAGAAGCTGGATTTACTATCTGTTCAGCATCCTGGCCTGGATTGCGGCGCTATGCGTTATCGCAATCGTCGTTTTTATGTTGCTGTCGGCGTGATATAGGTACTGTAGATGCGGAGGAAGAACGACAAAATACTCGATGCCATTAACAAGCAGGCAGAGAAGCAGCCCCGGACATTCTGGGACTACCTCATACTCATTGTCATGCTCTGCACGATGGGAGTTGTACTGCTGGTTTTGTTGGCATCCTGACACACAATATATTGACATATCCATACGTTATTGCTACTATCTGACACAACATATACGATCTCCACCCCAACCCAGGAGTCATAAGTTATGGCAACTGTTACTGAAACCGCCCGGGATGCAGCGGCGAATACCGGAACCACCTACACCATGGCCGTTGGCGATACGTTCAATGGCGACCTCAGCGAGAGGCTTGACGAGGACTGGATCGAGATACGACTGGAGCGAGGGCAAACCTACAAAATCAACCTTTCCGGCCGCGGCTCCAAGGGGGACGAGTCGGAAGACACCATCCTCAAGCTGTACGATTCCGGCGGAAATCTCCTCGCCGAGAACGACGATATCAATACCGCGGGCAGGGTCTACGATTCGGAACTGGAGTTTACCGCGACACGCACCGGCGCCTATTACCTCAGCGCCAGCAGCTACTCCGCCAATCCCAATAGAGACAACTCTGGCACCTACTCGCTGACGGTCGTCCGCAACGATGGGACGACCCCGCCGGATCCGACCGATCCGACACCCCCCCCCGACCCCACTCCCGGCCCCGACATCATCGGCAACAACTCCAGTGAGACACTGAGGGGCACCGAGCAGGGAGAACGTATCGAAGGACGCGGGGGCAGCGACACGCTTCTCGGATTGGGCGGCAACGATACCCTGGACGGCGGCAGCGGCGGCGACACCCTGGAAGGCGGCGAAGGCGCCGACCAACTGATCGGCGGCACCGGCACGGACACCGCGTCGTACGCGCGTTCCGACGCCGGCGTCACCGTCCGCCTACATAGCGGGGCAGCCAGCCGCGGCGACGCCCGGGGCGATACGTTCGGGCGTATGGAGACCTTCACTTACACCGAAAACGGGCGGCAGGTGTCGGTGCAGGTCCCGGACATCATCCACCTGACCGGTTCCGACGGGGACGACGTACTGGCCGGCGATGCCCGGGCCAATACCTTGCGCGGCGGTGAAGGCAACGATACGCTGTACGGCGGGCCGGGCGGCGACCAGACCAATGACGACAGGCTGTACGGTGAAGACGGCAACGACCGGCTGTTCGGCGGTCGGGGCGACGACCGGCTGTTCGGCGGCAACGATAACGACACGCTCAGGGGCGGCCCCCACAACGACCTCCTGGAAGGCGGCGACGGTGAGGACGACATGTCAGGCGGCGACGGCAACGACACCCTGGAAGGCGGCGACGGCGAAGACACACTGAGCGGCGATGCGGGCAACGATGAACTGCAGGGCAACGCGGGTGACGACACCCTGTCCGGCGGCGACGGCCGGGACGACCTGTTCGGCGGTACCGGCGATGACGTCGTGGACGGCGGCAACGACAATGACGACCTGGAAGGCGGCGCCGGCGAAGATACCCTGATCGGCGGCAACGGCAACGACGACCTGGACGGCGGGGACGGTGACGATATCCTGGAGGGCGGCCCCGGCGATGACGACCTGCTTGGCGGTTTCGGCGCGGATACCTTCAAGTTCAGCTCCGGCGATGGCGACGACGTCATCGAAGACTTCTCCCCCGGTGAAGACAAGATAGACCTGAGCGGTTTTTCCGGCATTGACGACTTCAGCGACCTGGAAGACAGCATTACCGAACGGGGAAACAACGTCCAGATTGAACTGCCCGGCAGGGGCGAATTGACGCTTGAAAACACCAGCGGCCTGGGCGCCGATGATTTTATCTTCCGCGGCAGCGGTGATGGCGGCGGAGATGGTGATGGCAACGGCGATGGCAGTGGTGACGGAGACGGCGATGGCGATGGTGACACGGTCACCGGTAATGCGGATGACGACCGCCTGCACGGTGGCGCCGGTGATGATGACCTGGACGGCGGCGCCGGCGACGACGTGCTCTACGGCGGGCGCGGCGATGACGCGCTCAAGGGCGGCCCGGGGGTGGACAGTTTCGAAGGAGGTCCCGGCGACGACGTAATCAGGGTCGATTTCCTTGATTTTACCGACGGGAAGACGCCCTCCAGCGGTTCCGGTTACATGAACAGGGCAATGCCGCAGGGCGTGTTCGACGGCGGCGAGAACGATGACGGGAGCAAGGACGGCGACACGCTGTCTTTTGCGGATTTCACGGACGTGGACGGCAACGGCCAAGGGGTAAGGGTAAGGCTGGCCGAGGGCGACGTGATTTACCAAGGCGACATCAGCACCGATGCCAACGCTGTCGCGGGCTTTTTCAAGAACATGGAGAACCTCATCGGCAGCCCTGAAAACGACAGGTTGATTGGTGATGCCGGCGACAACGTCATCGAGGGCGGCGACGGCCAGGACTTTCTCGATGGCGGTGGCGGTGAGGATACCGTGTCCTACCGTCACTCACACAGCAGCGTCACCGTGGATTTGCATCCAAGCAATGCAACCGACGGAAGAAAAGGACACGCCGCCGGCGACACCCTGCAGAACATTGAAAACATCATCGGCTCCGGTTATGACGATATTCTGACCGGTGATGGTGCAAGTGACCACGCCAACGTCATAGAGGGCCTGGCCGGGGCCGACACCCTGGACGGCGGCGGCGGCACGGATACCCTGTCCTACGCGCATTCCAACGCGGGCGTAACCATCAACCTGGAACGGGGAACCGGCGACTTTGACGACAGCGAAAACACCATCAAGACCGCCAGCGGCGGACACGCCGCCGGCGACAAGGTCAAATTCGGCTCGTTCGCCAATATCACCGGCTCTGCCCACAGGGACACCCTGACCGGGGACAATGGCGCCAACACACTGACAGGCGCCGGCGGCAACGATACGCTGAACGGCGGTGAAGGCGATGATACCCTCGACGGCGGCCCCGGCGGCGACACGCTGGACGGCAACGACGGCACGGATACCGTCACCTTCGCGGAGGCCACGGGCATGGTAACCATTGACCTTTCCGGCAGCAGCGGCCGAGGCACGGCCGGGGACGCGCGCGGCGACACCTACAGAAACATCGAGGTATATGTGGGCTCCGCGTTCGACGACACCTTCATCGCCGGTCCGGAAGTCGATAACGTCAACGGCGGCGATGGTAGTGATACTATCTCGTACACACGATCCCGGGACCCGGTGATCGTTGATATAAGCAGCGTTGCCCAGAGCGATACTCAGGATGAAAGCAGGGAAAATTATAACTACGCCAAAGGCGATATGCTGACCAGCATTGAAAATATCATCGGTTCCAACGTCAGTTCCGGCACTGCAAAAATCCACGGAGACAACGATGAATTTCATGACGTCCTGACCGGAAATGACGATCCTAACGTAATTGAAGGGCTGGGCGGCGACGACAGTATCAGCGGCGGCGGCGGGGATGACACCCTGAACGGTGGCAGCGGCAACGACACCCTGACCGGTGGTGGGGGCGCGGATACCTTCGTGATTGGCGGCAGGGATACGGTCACGGACTTTACGGTTGGCGACGCCGGCGACAGGCTGAGCTTCGGCAGTTCCCCCCGCACCTTGAGCTTGAACTACACGACTGATGGCGACACGCTCGTCATCGCTTCCGGCAGCCACCGGGTGACGCTGGATAATATCAGCGACGCCACCGGGCTGACCGCCGCCAACTTTGTCTTCAACCCGGATGGCTACGTCAGGCTGACGGACAATAACCCGACAGGTACGGCTACCAGGGGAGATGCCACCATCCTGGGGGGCGCAGGCGACAATCGCCTGACCGGTGGCAGCAATGCCGACAGAATCTTTGGCGGCGGCGGGGATGACACCATTGAGGGCCGGGCCGGCGCCGATGCGCTGGACGGCGGCGCTGGCACCGATACCTTGTCTTATGCAGGTTCACCCCAACGCGGTGGAGATCGTGAAGCTTCTGACTACATATCAGGCGTAACCGTAACACTGAACGGTACTGCCGAGGGCGAGGGCACTTATGCGGAAGGGGATACTATTACGAATTTCGAAAACCTCATCGGCAGCAGTCGTGATGATAACCTCACCGGCGACGGGGCGGCTAACGTCATTGATGGCGGCAGTGGCAATGACACCATAGCAGGCGGTGGCAGCAGCGACGGCTTGGACACGCTCAAAGGCGGCAGCGGCAGTGATATAATCACCGGCGGTGGCAGCAGCATGGTGGAAGGCGGTTCCGGAAGCGACCGGCTTATAGGCTCTGCCAGTGACTTTTTGTCCTATGCAGGCGGCTCCGGCGTGACCGTGGACCTGAGCGACCCGACCACCCGGGATTTAACTCAAGCCGAAGCGGACCGGTTCAACGGGGGCACGGTAGAGAGCGTTTCGGGTATCATCGAAGTCAGCCGCGGCGATGCAAGCGGCGATATCGCGACCGGCTTTGCCAACGTTATCGGCTCCCGCAGCGGCGACACGCTGACCGGCGATGCCAATGCCAACGAACTGCGCGGCCTCGGCGGCAACGACACCCTGACGGGCAACGCCGGCGATGACGTCCTGAAAGGCGGCGAGGGCGGGGATACACTGAGGGGCGGCGAAGGCAACGACGCCCTGGACGGCGGCCCCGGCGCAGACCGGCTGGACGGCGGCGGTACGCAGGATACCCCGGGCGCGGATATCGCGACTTATGCCAGCGCCGAGGAGGGCGTGACCGTGGACCTGAGCGGCGGCGGCCGCAGCCGCGGCGACGCCGCTGGTGACACCTATACCGGGATCGAACAATACATCGGCTCCGCGCACGACGACGTGTTTATCGCCGGCAGGGACGCCCACAATATGAACGGTGGCACAAGTGGATCGGATACTGTCTCTTACGAGAGATCGGCAGGAGGAGTCCAGGTGGACCTGAGCAGCGACGCAGCGCAGACCGCCACCGGTGACTTCAATGACGCAGACAATTACGCCAGGGGAGACACCCTGGCCAATATCGAGAACGTCATCGGCTCCAACCATAACGATGCCCTGACTGCAGGCGACAACGGTAGCATCATCGAAGGCGGCAGGGGTGATGACGACCTGACCGGCGACAACGGCGGCAGCGATACCTTTGTGTTTGCCCCCGGTGACGGTGAGGACGAAATAAGCACTTTTACCGCGGGCAGTGGCGCAAATCATGACAGGCTCGACCTCAGCGCCTTCAGCAGCATCGCCTCCATGGATGACCTGGAAGGGGAGATTACCTTATTATCAAACAACGCGGACACCGATATCGACCTGCCGAACAATGTCGAGATCACACTGCGCGGTGTCTTACCAACTGCCCTGACCCCGGATAACTTCATCTTTCACGACAAACCGATCACCGGCACCGGCAGCAGCAACGTCCTGGAAGGCAACCGCTTCAACAACACCATGGACGGCCAGGCCGGCGACGACCGGATGTACGGCGAGCAAGGCAGGGACACCATGAACGGCGGCCCCGGTGATGACGAGATGTACGGCGGCGAAGACAAGGACATCCTCAACGGCGGCCCCGGCAACGACCTGCTGGACGGCGGCCCCGGCGCCGACACCTTCGTATTCGAACCCGGCAATGGCAATGACTACATCATGGATTACACCGCTGGCACGGACAATATCCAGTTTAAAGGGTTTACCAATGCTGACGGCACTCCGCTTACGACTGGTGTTACAGCTACTCAGGATGGTGACAATTACGTGATCGACCTGTCTGATTTCGGCGGCGGCATGATCACTCTCCTGGGTGCCTCTGATCCATCAAGCGACTTCAGTTTCGTAGCCTGAGTCAACCCTTTGCTGTGTAAGTTTTGCCCACTTTCGTGGGAGTGGCAAAGCGGCATGCCTCAAACCAACGGTTCCCCGGAATTCCCGGGGCGATTCACTATCAATGTACTGCGACTCAACGACGATGAACGATTGGTGGATGAGCGTTGCCGTCTTCTCATATCCCTCGCAAACGGTCACATCACGCTCAAGTATCTTGACAGCCATTTTCCGTTTATTTCTGTAGAGGTACGACGACAAGGAGTGCAAAATTCCTTGAAAGATATTTTTTTGAGAATTTAATCTATTGATGACGTGGGTTTTGTCATTATGACTCTGTCCGGGTCATCGTCGCCAATGTTTTACCATTATCTTGGTCCGACCCCATCTACGGGGTCTTAAACCGCTAACCAGGTCGTCCTCCCATGCTCGAAAATGCGCAGTAAAGCGTGTTAACGCGTATAAAGCACAAGAAAGACAAACAGACACGTTTACTTCTATCTGAATAACAGGAGAAAAAAGTTATGCCTATTCCAAATGAGATGCCAAATGTGCCTTTCGATGCTCCGGACGGGCCTGAGACACAATACTGCTTTGTGCCTAATGGCGATGGTTCTTATGACCGTTCCAATAATACATTCGAGGGTGAGTTGCGAACTGCTTTTGATGACCACGAAGACTGGATCAGGATCGACCTGAAAGCAGGCGTTACCTACACATTCACGGTTGCGGGCGAGGCGAGGAGCTATGGCACCCGGGCGGTGGAAGCGTTAAAAGACCCTGTTCTGACGCTCTACGATTCAAAAGGAAGCGAAACTGGCTACGATAATGACGACGCCAATCCTCGCACAAGGGATTCGGAAATAATGACGTTTACACCGGAAGTCTCGGGCACCTACTACCTGGGCGTAACCTACCATGACGCCAACCCGAATCGGGTTGATGGAGGCGGTTACCTGGTCAGTGTTGAAGAGTTGCCGGAGTACAATCTGATTGTCGGTGACATGGGAGAAAACAAACAGGACAAACTGATGGGAACCGATGATGCCCGCCCTGATCACATCTTTGGCGAAACGGACCATGACTCACTGGACGGCGGTGCCGGCGATGACATGCTGAACGGCGGCCCGGGCAACGACCTGCTCCTGGGCGGTCCCGGCGCTGACGAACTCGTAGGCGGTGAGGACCCCGACGGGGATGACGAGGACACCATATCGTACAAGACGTCGATGGCGGGCGTCACGATTAACCTGCTTACCGGCACGGCCCGCGGCGGTGATGCCGATGGCGATACGTTCGGTACAGATATTGAGGATGTCCAGGGTTCCAAGTATGACGACAGGTTGAGTGGCGATAACAAGGCAAATTCACTCTGGGCCCTGGCAGGTGATGACTACCTGTCCGGTGACAGTGGCAATGATTACCTGCATGGCGACGCCGGTGACGATGATTTGAACGGGGGTCGCGGCGACGACAGGCTGGAAGGCGGGCCTGGCGCGGATGAGTTGAGCGGTGGCGGTAATACTGATACCGCGTCTTATGAAACATCTTCGGCGGCCGTGACAGTGCGGCTTCACGCCTTTCAGGCCATGGGAGGTGATGCAGAGGGAGATACCTTTGACGAGACGGTTGTCTATCCTTGGACGGACAGGGATGAGGATGATAACCCCGTAGAAATGGAAGCGACACTCCCTGATATCGAAAACCTCACGGGTTCCGGCTATAACGATATACTGGCTGGCGACCACAGGGCCAACACTATCTGGGGCCGCGGAGGCAATGACAAGCTGTACGGCGGACCGAGCGGTGATGATTCAAACACGGATACGCTGCATGGCGAAGACGGCGATGACATGCTGTTTGGCGGTGTGGGCGCTGACACGCTGCATGGCGGTCGTGGCGATGACATGCTCTTCGGAGGCGCCGGCGTGGATGTGGTGAATGGCGACGCTGGTCATGACATGATTTATGTCCACTTTGTGCCGGGACAAACAGCGGGAACCGCCGAGACGGTCAATGGCGGCACCGGCAACGACACCGTCTCTTTCGAGAAATGGGTGGACGAGGAAGATGATACGCCAGTGGTGGTGGCTCTTCCTGACGTTGCGGCTACCACGGGCAATTTCCTGGGTATTGAGAATATCATCGGATCTGCGGAGGATGATGTGCTGACCGGTAATGACGCGGACAACATCATCGAAGGTGGAGATGGCGACGATACGCTTAACCCCGGAACTGCCGGTAGTGATACCGTTTCCTATAGAAGTTCGGACAGGGCTGTCGATGTTGATCTGAGTGCCGCCGAAGCCAGCAGAGGTTCCGGAGGTCATGCGGGAGGCGACACGATCAATGATGGATTTGAAAATATCATCGGGTCTGCCCACGGCGACGAATTGAGGGGTGATACGGCCACTACTCACGGTAACAGCATCGAAGGTCTTGCCGGCGCTGATGAGCTTGATGGTGGAGATGCGGATGTTACAACCGCTGATCAAACCTCGGCAAATTTAAATGCACTATTCGCTCCTGATGGTGGTACTAATGTTGCAGATACCTTGTCCTATGAGAGTTCGAGTGCTGGTGTGTCGGTGAACCTGGCCACGTCCAGCGCCTCTGGCGGTGATGCTGAGGGTGACGAAATTGAGACGTTCGATGTCGATAATTATAATCATGATGGTGATGTCAACACTGAGACAATAGACGCCGAATTCTCTACGTTCGAGAATATCACCGGCTCTGAACACAGGGATTTACTGACCGGCGATGACAGGATGAACGTTCTTAAAGGCGGCGCTGGCGATGACGTGTTGAGGGGCGGCAGAAGTAACGATACGCTGGAAGGCGGCCCCGGCGCAGATACGATTGATGGCGGGCACACGAGGACATCGGCCACCAATCCCGCCGATCTGTTTATGGACACCGCATCCTATGCAGGAGCAAAGGCAGGCGTCACGGTGGATATTGACGCAGGAGAAGGGACCGGAGGCGACGCCATGGGCGATACATTTACCAGTATCGAGATGTACATGGGTTCCAATAATGACGACCTGTTCATTGCCAGTGAAAATGCCGATACGGTTGATGGCGGCACCCACGCCGATGATGATGTTGATGACTTTGGTGATCCGGACCCCGGTGGTTCCAATGGTGATACCATCTCTTACGAGAAATCGGAAGAGAGTGTCTATGTGGATTTAGATCCTGATGATGATCCTACTAGCAACGACCCACAACCAACGGGTGACCACGATAGCAATGCTGCTACTCCAGAAGTCAATCCGGACGGAAGCTACGCTGGAGGTGATGTGCTTAGCAACATCGAGAACGTCATGGGATCCAGTCAGGGTGACGTATTGATCGGTAATGCTCAGGTAAATGAGCTCTACGGCGGTGCTGGTGATGATGAATTGACTGCGATTGCCAATACTGAAACCGGTGCTGATCCTGACACTCTGGTTGGCGGCCCTGGCAGTGATACATTAACCGGTAGTGCAAATGCCGATGTGCTTATGGGCAGTGACGGCCATGATACTATAACCGGTTTTGGTGGCGCTGACAGGATCGTCGGCGGGGCCGGCGATGATATTATGTACGGTGGTGACGGTGGAGCTAGTCCTACTGCTGATACTACTGCTATTAATACATTCGTCTTCAGTCCCGCTGACGGAGCTTGGGGCGACGTTATCGTAGACCTGGATCCAGCAGCTGGTACCGCATCACCTGGTGCGGGGGACAGAATTGACCTCAGTGCATTTGCCTTTTCGGCAAGAGAGTTGGAAGCTTTAAAGGGCAACATAACTACAAGAGGCGAAGATGTCAGGATTGACCTGACTGACTTTGGTGGCGGAACAATCCTGCTTCAAGGTGCTGTTACCCTGGCAAACCTGGGAGATGCTGATGGTGATGGCAGGATCGAAGCAAGCGAATCATTGAGTATTTGGATGGACGATGCCGATGGAGATAACGCCGCCGATGGTAATGGAATGGTCGACTCTGGCGAGGGCGGTATCTTCATTGTCTAATTGAAGCTGACTGTCAAAACCTGACCATCAGATTCACGGAAGTAAACGGTCACAGGGGCGTTTAGACGGGGCAACCCGTTTAAATCAGCCCCTGTTTTATTTGTGCCCTCCGCCCCCGCCATTCCTGCATTCCCCATCGCCATTCCTGCGTCCCCCTTCGTCATTTGCGAAAGGAGCGGCCAAGGGCCAGGTCGCACAATGCACAGACTCTGATACGCGGACGACGTACACGATATCCCTGGGTGATGTATTCAAGGGGACGCTTGATACCGCAGATGATAAAGTCTGGATCAAGGCAGGGCTGACCGCGGGACGATATACGATTTTACCCTCAGCGGCGTTGATTCTGCTCAATTTGAGCTGCTCGATGCGTCCGTAAACCAGGTTGTCCGCGGCGGCGTCCTTGATTCCGTTGCCATGGCCAAACCGGGGAATTTTTGATGACAACGATAGTCCAAAATAACATAACCTCTTGAGGTATGTTGAGATATACTATATGTCGTATATGGATCTCGGCACCATCGCACCATGTTGGCACAAGCTTTTTTTTGCTTCGCTAACTCGCTATTTGTATTGATTTATTTCAGTGATAACCTAATATCTTGTGTTATATTTACAAATGACACTCATTTACTTAACAAAATCAGAAGGAGTGAAACGTGGTTTACCTGCAGGAACACCCAATAATAATTCTTATAATCCTGGCTGTTGGTTCGGTGGTGTTTTATGTCGGGAGGTGGGTAGGAAATGTTAATGCCGACAGGACATCATTCAGTGAATTCATGGCTAGAATTGAAAACAAGTTTGATGAAATCAATAAACATGTCATTGAAATTTTCAAGCGACTTCCTGAGCCGGCAATAGCAGGGGCCAGCCCTTTAGCGTTGACAGAATTTGGGAAGAAAATATCTCGGTCATCCAATGCCAAGAAAGTGGCTGAACGACTTGGCGGAGTTCTGTTGGAGGAAATTAAAGGAATGCCGGAATATGAAATTCAGGCATTTGCCTCGGATTATCTAAAGGAGAGATTTAAGCCGACTGACGAAGAAGCCTCCGACATCAAAAGATGCCAATACGAAGAAGGCGTTTCTCGTGAAGTAGTGGTGGATGAAGTCATCATGATCGAATTAAGGGATAAATTATTGGAGTTGACGGGTCATAGCGTCAACAGTTGACAAGTGCGTATTTCACTGAATCCTGCCACCCGTTTCACGTGAAGGTTGCCACCCGGAACGCGGCAAAGTTGCCACCCCCCGGCGCGTGATGACGTGGGTGTTGGCATTATGACTCTGTCGGGGTCATACTCGTCAATGGTTTTTTCTGTTTTCGCATGGAGTCTCCCTTGAGGTTGATTTTGTACGCATTGTGCACCAGGCGGTCGAGGATGGCGTCAGCGAGGGTCGGGTCGCCGATCATGGCGTGCCATTTTTCGACCGGCAGTTGACTGGTCGCGAGGGTGGAGCGTGCGCCGTGGCGGTCTTCGAGGATTTCCAGCAGGTCACGGCGCTGCTCGGTGGTTAATTTGACCAGTCCCCAGTCATCGAGGATGAGGAGTTGGGTCCTGGCCAGGGTGTTGATGAGTTTGGGATAGCGCCCGTCGCCCTTGGCGATGGTCAGGTCCTGGAGGAGTCGGGGCAGGCGCAGGTAGAGGGCGGTGTGGCCCTGCCGGCAGGCGCTGTGCGCCAGGGCGCAGGCGAGCCAGGTTTTCCCGACGCCGGTGGGGCCGGTGATGAGGATATTGAGGTGGTCGCTGACCCACTGGCAGGTGGCCAGTGATTGCATCAGGGCTTTATCGAGGCCACGCGGGTGGCGGTAATCGATGTTCTCAAGGGTGGCCTGGTGTTTGAGTCGGGCGCGCCGCAGGCGGTTGGAGGTGCGCCGGTTGTTGCGCTCGGTGAGCTCCCGGTCGACGAGCAGGCCGAGGCGTTCCTCGAAGGTCAGGGTGTCGATATCGGGCAGGGTCATTTGCTCGCTGAGGGCGGCGGCCATGCCGGTGCACTTCAGGGTGCGGAGTTTGTCCAGGGTCGGATGTGTCAACATGGTACTCTCCTGTTGTGGGTCAGTGGTAGTAGCCGGGACCGCGGATATTGTCGTGGTCCGCGGGCAAGGCCGCCTCGGTCGGCTCGGCCAGGGGTTGGCGGTCGAGGCCGTGGCGGAGGATGGATTCGATACTCTTGTAGCTGTGGCTGCCCAGGGTGAGGGCGCGCCGGCAGGCGGCGTTGAGCCGGTCATTGCCGTAGGTGTTGCCCAGGCGCAGTATGCCTAAGCAACTGCGGTAGGCCTGCTGGGGATGCTTGCGGGCCGTCAGCCGGTGGCGGACCAACCGTGCCGTGGCCGGGCCGATGCGCATCGCCCAGCGTTCCAGGCGCTCCGGGGACCACTCGCCGGCCTGGCGGTGCGCTTCGGGCATGTGGGCGGTGACGGTGGTGTGCCGGGCTTTCTGGTGCGAGCGCCGGTGGCTGGCGATGCGCCGGCCGCGGTGGAAGCACTCGATGGTGTTGGCGGTGATGCGCACGTCCACCTGTTTTTTGACGAGCGCATGGGGCACGGAGTAGTAATGGCCGTGCACCTCGACATGGTAGTCGATGTGGACCCGTGCCTGTTTCCACTCCGCGTACTCGTACGGTTCGACCGGCAAGGGGCGCAGGGCCGGTTTGTCCAGTTGCTCAAACAGGGCGCGCCGGTTGCCCGGCAGTTTCCTGAAGGGGCGGTGGTTCAGCGTCTCCAGCAACGCACGGATGGCGCGGTTCAACTCGGCCAGGGAGAAGCACTGGCGGTGGCGCAGCGCGGCCAGGATCCAGCGCTCCACCACCTGCACCCCGACCTCGGCTTTCGCCTTGTCCCGAGGGCGGCCCACCCGCGCCGGAATGATGGCCACCCCGTAATGTGTGGCCAGGTCCTGGTAGGTGGGGTTGATGTCCGGCTCATACCGGTGTGCTTTGCTCACCCCGGCGCGCAAGTTGTCCGGCACCACCACTTCCGGCACCCCGCCCAGGTAGGTGAAACAGCGCACGTGGGCGCCGATCCAGTCCGCCAGCCCCTGGGTCCAGGTGGCCTCGGCATAGGTGTAGTTCGAGGCGCCCAGCACTGCCACGAACACCTCTGCCTCACGCACCTCTCCGGTCTCAGGGTCGATGACCCGGGCGCGCATCCCGGCATAATCCACAAACAGCTTCTCCCCAGCCCGATGACTCTGGCGCATGACCACATCAAGCCGGCCGACCCAATCCCGGTAGTGTTGGCAGAACCAGGTGTACTGGTAGCCGTGCGGGTGCGCCTGGCGATATTCCTGCCACAGCAGCAGCAAGGTCACGCCCGGACGTGTCAGTTCCCGGTGCACGGCGGCCCAATCGGGCGCCGCGCGCGCCGCCTCCGGCAAGACCGGCGAGGGGGGAAACAGCACGCGCTCCAGCGCGCCGTCATCCAGCTCAACCGGCAACGGCCAACGCAGCCCGGCCGCCTCGGCCCGGCGCAGGTACGCCTTCACCGTCGGACGGGACAGGCCACAACTCCGGGCAACCTGGCGGTTGCTCAGGCCCTGGCCCCAGCACAACCGTAAAACGTCTTTTATCTTTCTCATGGACAACCTCTTTGCAGGCATCTGTGTCTCCTCCTATCAATGAAAAAGAGAACACAGGATACCCGTGGTTATCCACGTCAAACGCGCCGGCTAGCTACCTCCCGGGGGGTGGCAGCTTTGCCGTGTAATGGGTGGCAGCTTTGCCGTGTAATGGGTGGCAGCTTTGCCGTGAAATACGCAGGGGTGAAGTTCAATCCGCGCCGTAGTCCTCGGGGGGTTCCGCCACGGCCGCAGTTTGGGGTGGGTCCACCCGGGTACGGAAGTAGGTCTCCACGGTGGCTTTGAGGGAGGCAACTTCCATTTTTACTCCCTCAACCTCCTTTTTTACTTCTCCAATCTCTTTGCCCTGCTCTTTCATATCCTACCGCAACCAGGCGAACAGGCCGACGAAAAGCACAGCCAACCCCGCACCGGCAGAGATAATACCGATGAGTTCAGGAGACACGTCCATATTATAGCAGGTGCCGCAGGTCGGGAGCGATACAAGTATTGGGGCTTCTTATCGCCCAGCCCGATCGCTTTTCATGCCTGGAAAGGCGCCGGTAAAGCGTGATAACGCGTATAAAGCACAAGAAAGACAAACAGACACGTTTACTTCTATCTGAATAACAGGAGAAAAAAGTTATGGCAACTGTAAAAGAGATGATGATGCAAGATGCGGTCGCGAACGCCGGCACTGCATACATGATGTCTGCCGGGGACACATTTGAGGGCACCATCACCAATACGGCCGGGGATACGGAAGACTGGATCGGCATTGAAATGGAAGCCGGCACGAAGTACACCATCAGCGTGTCAGGGGGACTTGCCGAGACTGGCGGCGCCATGGACACCATCCTGACGCTCTTCGATTCGAAGGGCGGCATGATTGACATGAACGATGATGATCCTGATACGTCTCCAGACGGTCTCGGTCTCGGTTCCAAGTTGGCGCCTTTCACCCCGGAAGTCAGCGGCACCTACTACATCAGCGTCAGCACCTACCGTAACAACCCGAACCTGGACAATTCAGGCATGTACACGGTGTCGGTCACAGGCGTGATGGTGGACCCGACTGTGGGTGAAGGGAAGATGGGCACCATGCGTGTTCCGGACGACACCACCACTGATCCAAACGAATACATATCCGGCAACGACAAACTGAAAGGCGGCGACGCCGATGACAAGATCAGCGGCCTCAGCGGCGACGATACCCTGTACGGCATGGCCGGCGACGACACCTTGGACGGCGGCGACGACAACGACCTGCTGGTAGGCGGTCCGGGCGCCGACACCCTCAAGGGCGGTGGCGGTGATGATGTCATATCCTATTCCGATTCGCCGGACGGCGTCACCATCAACCTGGGCGACGGCACGGCCCGCGGCGGCGACGCCGAGGGCGATACCATCGTTGACGAGGTGAGTGATGGCGACAGGGTCGAGGGCGTGATGGGCTCCGAGTACGATGACTCCCTGACCGGCAGCAGCGCAGCGAACAAGCTGTGGGGTCTCGGCGGCAATGACGAACTGGACGGCCTCCGGGGCGCTGACGAGTTGTACGGTGGCGCCGGTGACGACGACCTGGACGGCGGCGCCGGCGATGACAAGCTGGAGGGCGGCTACGGCGCCGACGTGCTGACCGGCGGCGCCGGTATGGACACCGCCTCTTACGCCGGTTCCATGATGGGCGTCGCGGTGCGCCTGCACAGCGGCCAGGCCATGGGCGGCGACGCCGAAGGCGATATGTGGACCATGGCGGGCGAGACCATAAAGTATGACGATGGTGATGAGGAAGAGCAAGAGGCGACCGTTGCCGATATCGAACATCTCACTGGTTCGGCGTTCGCCGACATCCTGGCCGGTGACCTGAGGGATAACACGATCATGGGTGGTGGCGGTGACGACAAGATCTACGGCGGCCCGAACCCCGCCGATGCGGACAAGGAGACCGGTGGAGGTCTTATCAATGCGGACATGTTGCACGGTGGCGGCGGCAATGACATGCTTTTCGGTGGCTACGGCGCTGACACTCTCAAGGGTGACGCCGGCGAGGGTGTACGACAATTTTGTGACAAGTCAGGATAAAGGTGGTAAACAAGGATGGATTCCGGTAATATCTGTCATACTTATAATATGTCAGATACGGAGGAACCCCTATGTCCCATACCGCCGACTACCACGACCTGCTGCAGCGCCGGGAGGCCCTCTGCCACGCACTGGCCAACCTGGGTGAGTTGCGCCCGGGCTCGCTTAAATCCCGTTACCGCCAATGCGGCAAACCCAATTGCCACTGTGCGCAACCGGGGGACCCGGGCCATGGCCCGAACTGGTTCCTCTCACGCGTGGTCAAAGGCAAGATGCACACGCGCGCCATTCCGGTCGAAGCCCTGGCGCGCACCCGGGAACAACTCGCCGAATGTCAGCGTCTGCGGGCGCTGACCGCGGAACTGATAGATGTCAGCGACCGGCTGTGCCAGGCACAGCTGGCGGGCGGCATGTCGTCCGCCCCTAAAAAAAAACGCTGACGGCCTGAGCGGCGCCGTGGCCACGGCGCTGTGGGCTGACATCGACCGGTTGCTGGGCGAGGGGCCCGTTGAGGCGTTGGACTTTGAGGCCATTGAGACGGCGGGCCGGCGCGCGGCCCTTGAGGTCATGGGGCAAGCGCTGGCAGCCCGTCTGAACGCGGACCACAGCGATGTGCGGGCGGCACAGTCCTGTGACCGTTGCGGGGCGCCGGCACGCTATGCGGGGCGCCGCACGAAGACCGTTGTGACGGCGCTGGGTCCGCTGGCGCTGGCACGCGCCTGGTACCAGTGTGACCGGTGCCATACGGGGTTTTGCCCCCGTGACCGGGCCCTGGGCCTGTCGGGGACATCGTTATCGCCGGCGGTGTTGCGCATGGTGGGGGTGACCGCCGCCCGGGTCAGCTTTGCCGAGAGCAGCGCCTTGCTGCGCGAGCTGGCGGGCCTGGCGGTGGAGCCCAAGCAGGTGGAGCGCCAGGCCGAGGCGCTGGGGCGCGCCATAGCCGCAGATGAACGCAGCACGGTCGAGCCGGACGGGGCGCCCGCCGACACGCTGTACCTGGGCCTGGACGGCACCGGTGTCCCGGTGCGCCGGGCCGAGACCCGGGGGCGCCGGGGCAAACAGCCGGACGGCTCGGCGAAGACCCGGGAGGCCAAGCTGGCGGTGGTCTGGGCCAGCGCCGGGCGCGACCAGGACAACAACCCCCTGCGCGACCCGGAGTCGGTCAGCGTCAACGGCGCCATTGAAACGGTCGCCTGCGCCGATACCGACACCGACCTCTCGCCCTTTGCGCAGCGGGTGCTGCGGGAAACCCAACGGCGCGGGTTTGACCGGGCCAAACAACAGGTCATCCTCGGTGACGGCGCCCCGTGGATATGGAACCTCGCCGACGAGCTCTTCCCCGACGCCATACAGATTGTCGATGTCTTCCACGCCAAGGGCTACCTGTTTGAGGCGGCCAGGGCCATCTACGGCGCCGGCACGGACCTGGCACAGCAGTGGGGAAAGCAACGCCGGGACGAACTGGACCGGGGCCGCCTCGATGCGGTCCTCGCGGCGCTGGCCGAACACACGAGTTGCCCGGAAGCCGAGGCCTGCAGCAGCTATATCACGAACAACCGGGAACGCATGAACTATCCGCACTTCCGGGCCTTGGGACTGTGCATTACCACCGGCGTCGTGGAGGGGGCCTGCAAGCACGTGGTCGCCACCCGCTTCAAACGCGGCGGCATGCGCTGGACTGTCAACGGCGCCAATGCCGTCATGGCACTCAGATGTGTTATCCTCAATAACGGTTTCGATGACTTCTGGGAGCGTCGGGCAGGTTTATAATGACCCCCATCTCACAAAATTGTCGTACACCCCGCCGGCGATGACGTGCTGAACGGCGGCGCGGGCGCTGATATACTTTACGGCGGTGCCGGCAGCGACATGATCCACGCCGATGCCGCGGATACCATAATCAATGGCTGGGTGGAAACACCGCCGACAAATGATCCCAATACTACTCCCGATGAGAGTACGGAAGCTGTCAGCGATCCCATGACTATGGACACCGTATCCTTTGCGCGGGTGGAAGAGGGCCTGACCAGGTCCCTGTCCGGGACCGGTAATCCTGACGGAATAACCATAGTGAACATTGAGAACATTATCGGTTCCCAGGACGATGACGTCCTGACCGGTAGCGCCGGGAACAACGTCATCGAAGGCCACGAGGGGGGTGATGACATGGACGGCGGCGAGGGTGAAGATACCCTGTCTTACGAGAGTTCCGACGACTGGGTCAGGATAACGCTGAATGCCGCGGGCGAAGATGCAACGGCTTCCAGGGGGCACGCGTCCGGCGATGAGCCGTCGAACTTCGAAAACGTCAGGGGCTCCGCGTTCGATGACGACCTGACCGGTAATGGTGATGCCAACAAGCTGTGGGGCCTTGCCGGCGATGACGACATAGACGGCGCCGGTGACAACGACACCATAGAAGGCGGCGCCGGGGCCGACGAGTTGGACGGCGGCTATAACAATGGCGGCAATGCAGGCGCCGCGAACACCGAAGTAAACACCTTGTCTTATGCGAGTTCGGACGCGGGTGTTACCGTGAACTTGATGACTGCTAGCGCCTCCGGCGGCCACGCCGCGGGCGACGTTATCGAGACGTATGAGATGCTTGCTCCCACTGACGATGATCCCGAGAACGAGATTGACGTCGCTACTTTTGTGAACGTCACCGGGTCAGACCACAATGACCGGCTGACCGGCGATGATCAGGACAACCAGCTTGAAGGCGGCGCCGGCGACGATACCCTCAGGGGCGGCGCCAGTCAGCGCGGGAATGGTTCTACAGCGTTGATCCTCAGGGGCGACGTGCTGGTAGGCGGCCCCGGCGCCGACGTGCTGGATGGCGGCGAGGATATGCGTGAAAAGGATGATATGATTCCTGGTACTGATCTTAATAACGATGGTGACTTTGATGACACTGACGAGGTAGCGCCGGTCATGGCTTCCGTGGACTGGGTCGTGTACAAGCATGCGATGGAAGGCATTTCGGTTGACCTGTCCACCAACCGGGGCACCGGCGGCGAGGCCATGGGCGATCAACTGATCAACATCGAGTTGGTCTGGGGTTCCGAACATGCTGATACCTTCATTGCCGGTTCCGGCCCTGACACCATCGAAGGCGACGGCGGCAGCGATACCGTGTCCTACGAGGCATCGTCGTTGGGCGTTACGGTGAACCTGGGTACAGGCACCCAGCACAGGACGGTGACAGCTGATGTTACTGACCCTGAGAATCCTGTATTCCATGCAGATGATGGTGAAAGTGGGCGTCTTACTCCTGATACGGTTGCCCGGCCTACGGCTGGTGTGCCCAGGTTGGACGCAAACGGTGCGGAATTTGATACGGATAATGTTGAGGATGAGGATGACAACCCGAATGCCAACGGCGCGGCCGGTGACCGGCTGGGCAGCATCGAGAACCTGACCGGTTCCGACCATGATGACTCCCTGACCGGCGATGCCAACCCCAATGTCCTCAAGGGCATGGGCGGTGATGATACGTTGGTTGGTGCTGCCGGTAACGACAAGCTGTACGGCGGCGCTGGCGACGATACGTTGAGTTCCACCGGCGGTGCGAATGAGTTCGACGGCGGCGCCGGGGATGACACGATCACCGGTGGTTCCGACGCAGACAAGATCACCGGCGGCACCGGCGATGACATCCTGGACGGCGGCACTGGTGCGGATACCTTCGTGTTCAGCCCGGCGGACGGAAGATACAGCGACATAATCACCGGCTTCGATGCTACCACTGACAAAATCGACCTGTCGGCGTTTGATCTTACTGCGGAACAGGTTGCGTCAGCCATAGACACAAGGGGCAGTTCCGTCCTGATCAACCTCGAAGCGCATGGCGGGGGCAGGATAACGCTTCAGGCCACCGATGCAACTACAGCAGGCACACTCCTGGAAGCCTTGGACACGGCAACCAGTGATGATAATACTGATGGCGTTGTTGACTCACTGAGCCAGCGCATAGACCTCGATGGCGATGGTGACTTTACCGGTACCGGCGAGGCGGACGGTGTATTCATCCTCTGAGTAACGGAGCAGTAACCAACCTTCCTGATTTCACGGAAGTAAACGACTACAGGGGCGTTTAGACGGGGCAACCCGTTTAAATCAGCCCCTGTTTTATTTGTGCTTTCCAGTCCGTCATCCCGTCCTCTGCCCTGTTGTCAACAAATAGATTTGTCCGCTTCTGTAACAAATGAATTGTCCGCTTTTATATTTACACTGATACAAGCAAGCGGAGAGAATCCGGTATCACTCCGTGGAAACCTACTTCCGGGTCCGGGTGGACCCACCCCTGGCGGCAGCCGTGGCGGAGACCCCCGGAGACTACGGCTCCGATTGATTCCCACCACCGACAAGGGTTCTATAAATGGATTCCAGGAGACAACACAAATGGACAAACAGAACATACACCTGAGAACGCTGATTACAGCCATCATCGGCTCCAACACCGCCGGATCTATGGGTGTCCTGATTTAACCAATCGCCTGTTTCGTTCTACAAGAGTTTGATGAGCGCGACAACCAGACCGCCCTGGGCGATGATCGCCGTCAGTATCCATTTCAGGAGGTCGGCTTTAACGGTTTGAATCTCGGTCTGAAGCCCGGCTTGGACGGTCTCTATCCTGGCTTGAAGCTCAGCTTGGACGGTCTCTATCCTGGCCTGAAGCTCAGCTTGGACGGTCTCTATCCTGGCCTGAAGCCCGAGCCTGGTGGTTTCAAGCTCGGCTTGGATCGCCAGGATATCGGTTTTGGTGGCCAGGTTGCTGTTGAGCAGTTGCACTTGTTCCGTTGCAAGCGCCTCGGCCTGTTTCTCGGTAAACCCGTTTTGCGTGAGGTTTTTAACGAACCGGTGGGTGTCGAATGCGATAGCTTCACTCATGGGGTTATTGTAGTTTACGGCAGCACTACAGGCAACAGAAAATATCGAATAAAGCAGTACCGGACAGCATTGTACGACCTGACCCCTTGCTTCCTTACTCGCCGGGGACGTCAGGTTGTTGCAACCGTTGACCGAGGACTTTGGCGATATACCGGTTGTTGGCCTTCAGGCTGGTTTCCACGATAACAAGGCGCTTGTCAATCCCATCCACCCGGGCCTCCAGGGCAGTCATGCGATCGGACAGGCTGCTCTCTACCCTGTTGATTCGATCGGACAGGCTGCTCTCTACCCTGTTGATTCGATCGGACAGGCTGGCATGGCTCCAGGCGTTGGAGCCTATGATGGCTATGATCAGCGTTATCAGGTGTATGGTCTGTTTGTCCATTTGTGTTGTCTCCTGGAATCCGTTTATAGAACCCTTGTTAGTGAAGCTTCAGGATTGATTATAGCCTGTTGAGGGGTGGAGTGAGATATTTTTTGATGGTTTTTGTGAGTTTTCTCACAGAACCGCGTAGTTCATTTTATTAGCATGAATGTCCTGCTCAGTTTATTGGACGGGCAGGATGCGAATAAAAAAACCCGCCCCCCGGAGGGAGCGGGTTGTTCTTACCCAGATCGTTTGCAAGACAACGAAAAAAAACCAGCGTTTATCGTATATCAGAGTCTGTATTTTCGGGTGGATAATAAACACCCTTATTGGTGACGCCACCGTTGCCGTGAACGCGGCGTTGGATTCCGGAAAGGACTTTTCTTGAGGTGTTTATCACGGCTCGAATTTGTATTGTTGCCAGTGTTCCGAGGTAATCGCAGAAGAATTTAAGGTTGCCCTCGTCAGCAGTTTCCAGTGCATCTATGTAGGTGTCTCTCATTTCCGTGGTAACAATCGGACTGGGTTCTCCTTTCCTGAGATAGGCGCAGGCGACCAACTGCCGGGAGACGCGTCCGTTGCCGTCCCGGAACGGGTGCGTGCGCACAAAGCGGTGGTGCAGCCAGCCGGCTTCGACGTGGGTGGGGAGGTTGCGTTCCCGAATGTCCTGGTACAGGGCGAGGAACCTGTCCATTTCGGCCTGCACGTGCTCGGGCGGGCAGTATTCATGCACTATGCCGTCAGGACGTCTGGGGTTGTTGGATTGTGTTTTATATTGTCCTTTGTTTGTAAATGGGCGTTGTACTCGTTGCGTGCGGCCGTGCTCGTCTGCCAGTAACGCGGTGACGGTGGCCTGGTGGCGCGTTAACAACTGGTGCCAGGATTTAATGGTGTAATGGGTCAGCGGCTTGTTGTCCTTGATGTCATCAAAGATTAGCTCCAGCGCGGTTTCCTGGTCTTCCAGCAGGCCTTTTATGGTTTTATCATCGATGTTTTCCACGGTGTGGGCGGCGCGCACTTGGTGCAGCCCTTCTGTAATAAGTTGTTCGGTGACGCCGCGTTTCAATGTGTACAGGCCTTCTATCTGGCCGGTTTCAATGGCAAACTCGCGGCGGCGTTCCGTCAGCCAGATGTCGAGCAACGTCTTGTCGATGTTTTTGTCTGTTATCCGGTTTATACACTCGTTCAGTTCGGCTGCCAGGTCGTCATAACCGGGCAAGGTCCAATTCTCAGCGTCTTCGGGTAATCCCGTCAGCGGTGTCCAGGTTGCCCCGGCTGGTTTATCTTGAGGTGTGGGTTGGTTCATCGTTGGTTTCGTAGTTGCATCAACGGCTCAGGTTCACACCGGACTTGTGAGTGTCCTGGAGAGGGGGAGGACTTTGTGTTCTGTTATGACTATAACCACTTAATAACAGCGGTAAACAAGGCCAATATAACGATCATTCTTATGGTCAACCGGGTTTCCAGGTCTTTCAATTCCGATTTCAGGCGCATGTCCAGGTGGTCTTTGGTGACTAATTCCGCGCCATGTTCATTGATAGCATTAACAACTGCTTCCGCTTGAGCATCCGGTAAACCGGAAGCAGTGATTATTTTGATAGCCTTATGTGTGTCAGTGATAATCATAGCGCTACTTTCAAGAATATCGAAATGAATTATATGTAGTCAAACCTGTATGCCTTATGGGTTCAAGACTCGTCCTGAACACCAGGGTAATGTTAATTATCATGTGGGGATTGAGCTTTGTCAAACACACATTCTGACCCCGGCTGGGGGGTGATCAATCCGCCCCGTAGTCCTCGGGGGGTTCCGCCACGGCTGCAGTTTGGGGTGGGTCCACCCGGACCCGGAAGTAGGTTTCCACGGTGGCCTTGAGGGCGGCAACTTCGATTTTCACTCCTTCAATTTCCTTTTTCACTCCCTCAATCTCCTTACCCTGCTCTGCAATCTCCTTGCTGTGTTTCTGTCCCTGCTCCGTAATCATATCGCGAAGTTCCTTACCCTGATCCGTGATCCTCTTGTCAAGTTTATTCATATCCTGCCGTAACCAGGCGAACAGGCCGATGAACAGCGCGGCCAGGCTCGCGCCGACAGAGATAATGCCCATGAGTTCCGGAGACATGTTTGCAGTGTAGCAGGCGGCGAGGTCTGGAGCAATAAAGCAGCGCCGGACAGCGAAGCCTTTTCACGACCGATATTCCAACAATACTACGACCGATTATAATTTACCGGCAGTGGATTGCCGGTACCCCCATTTTCAGGACAGGTTGCTGCAACCGCCGGCCCTGGCCCGGCTCAGTTCGTGCCGTATTCTCCGGGCTCCTCGGCCACGCGGCGGCCAGTGAGGGCGTCACGCAGTCCTTCCATCAACCCTTCCAAGGTGCGCCATGCGTTCCCGCAACTCACCTATCGCTTCCCGCGTGGTTTTGAACTCCGCCTGCATCTCTGCCCGCATGGCCTTGGATTCCGCCTGCATCTCTGCCCGCATGGCCTTGGATTCCGCCTGCATCTCCTTCCGCTGGGCCTGCATCTCTGCCCGCTGGGTGCGCTGACTGTTCAGAATAAGGCCGGCCAGCGCGATGCTGGCGCTTATGATTGCGATGAGTTCCATGGACATTTTATGGCTCCTTACTATCCGGCTGCCGTTCAGCCATTGAAGTGCCTCCAAGTATGATGCATGCACGGGAACTGTCAACGGATTTTTACCGGGTTTTGTGGGTTTTCTCACAAAGCTGCAACGGTTTTGCCGTTCGGGATGGATGAGTGGGGTGGGGGCAGACCACAGGTCTGTCCCCGGGCATGGCGGAGGGCACAAATAAAACAGGGGCTGATCCAAGCGGTTGCCCGCCGGGAACGCCCCTGTGATCGTTTACTTCCGTGAAATCCTGATGTCCCATGTAATTCAGGACACCCACAAATCAGGCCATGTAGTTCCGGGGGCAATCCTTCGGGGACGGGCTTTTTTGCTGATATTTGTGAGAAAACTCACATTTTCCGGAAAAAAACATGCCGCCCCACCCCCCAACAGGCTATAATCAGTCCTGAGGATTCAGAACAAGGGGACCATCACGGATTCCAGGAGACAACGTAAATGGACAAACAGACCATACACCTGATAACGCTGATCGTAGCCATCATAGGGTCCAATGCCTGGAGCCACGCCAGCCTGTCCGATCGAATAAACAGGGTAGAGAGCAGCCTGTCCGATCGCATGACTTCTCTGGAGGCCCGGGTGGATGGGATTGACAAGCGCCTTGTTATCGTGGAAACCAGCCTGAAGGCCAACAACCAGTATATCGCCAGTGTCCTCGCTCAACGGTTGCAGCATCCTGACACCCCCGGCGAGCAATGACTGAATCCCGGTACAGCAAGCCGGTTACACCTGCCTCATAATAGATGTAAAGTACATAATACTTTACATAAATGGGTTATACGGCTATTATGTTTGTCGTAAACTATTTATGACCCATAATCATGCCTGATCAGACACCAAGGAAAGCCTATCACGCGTCAATACGCGTCAAGCGGGCATTACGCGAACTGGGCGATGATATTCGCAAGGCCAGGCTGCGCAGGCGTCTGCCGATGGCTGTCGTTGCTGAACGCGCATCCATCAGCCGCATCACCTTGAGCAAAATTGAACGGGGCGATGGCGGCGTTGCGCTGGGTAATTATGCAATGGTGCTCAATGCCCTGGGGTTGCTTGAACACTTGCAGGAACTGGCTGCGGCGCCGAATGACCAAGTGGGCCTTGCGCTGGAAGAAGAGAATTTGCCGCGCAGGGTGCGCTTGTAATAATGAATGAAGTGTACGTATATGCCGACCTGGCAGGCGCGCCGCAACTTGTCGGACGCCTGTGGACGCGTTCGCGCAAATCCCATGAGGCCGCATCGTTTGAATACGATAAAGCGTGGCTGTCGTCCACTCACAGGTTTGCGCTGGAACCGGCCCTGGCGCTCGGGAAAGGGGCATACCATACCAGGGAGTCCGAGCGGATGTTCGGCGCCATGGGCGACTCGGCGCCGGATCGCTGGGGCCGCGCGCTCATGCGGCGCGCGGAAAACAGGCGGGCCAGGGCAGCGGGCGAGACACCGCGCACACTGACGGAGCGGGATTACCTCCTGGGAGTCAATGATACGGCCAGGCAGGGCGCACTGCGTTTTGCAGTGAAGCAGGGAGGGCCTTACCTGTCGGAACCGGACAGCGGGCAGGGGGGCGCCATACCGCCCCTGGTTTTCCTGCCTCGCCTGCTTGCCGCATCGGACAATATCATCAACGAGAGGGAAAGCGAGGATGACCTGAACCTGCTGCTGGCGCCGGGGGCGTCATTGGGCGGGGCGCGCCCCAAGGCTTCCGTTCAGGACAAGGACGGTCATTTGTTGATTGCCAAATTCCCGCGCGTGGACGACGAACATAACCAGGTTCTATGGGAGGCTGTTGCGCTGACTCTCGCGGGGACTGCAGGCATTCCTGTCCCGGAATTTGAAGTGACGTATGTTGCCGAAAGGCCCGTGCTCCTGCTCCGCCGATTTGACAGGAACGCCGGCGCCAGGATCCCGTACCTGTCCGCCATGAGCATGCTGGGCGCGCAGGACCACGAACACCACAGTTACCTGGAAATAGTTGATGCGCTCAGACAATACGGCGCCGAAGCGCGTGCGGACATGGCCCAGTTATGGCGCCGGATCGTCTTTAACGTATTGGTGACCAACACGGATGATCACTTGCGTAATCATGGTTTTCTCTATCACAAACAGGCCGGCTGGCGGTTATCCCCGGCGTTTGATATCAACCCTGTGCCGATTGATGCAGGTCCCCGCATGCTGACGACTGCGATTGATCTTGATGATAATGCAGCTTCACTGGAACTGGCGTTAAGTGTTGCCGGGGATTTCGGCCTGTCCCCTGAAGGCGCCGGACAAACAGCTTATGAAGTGGCGCAGGCAGTGTCCACATGGCGTGAAGTGGCTGCCCGGTTCAACATAGGCCCCCGCCATGAGATTGGGCGCATGTCCTCAGCGTTTGAACATCAGGATCTTCAGGATGCGTTGAACAAACGGGCATAATAAGGAGTCGCCCTGAGCCTGCTCCCGTTTTGCCCGGCAGGAAGAGAAGTTTGCCGAGGTTAATCGAAACAGGAATAATGGGGTCAGGTCGCACATTGCACAATAATTTGTGGCCGACAACACCATCGACCTGTATTGCTCCAGACCCACGCCGCCTGCTATACTGCAAACATGTCTGCTGAACTCATCGGTATTATCTCTGTCGGCGCCGGTCTGGCTGCGCTTATCGTCGCCCTGCTCGCCTGGCTGCGACAGGATATGAAAGAGCAGGGCGAGAGACTTGATAGAAAGATTACGGAGCAGGTCCAGGGACTCCGTGACACGACTGCGGAGCAGGTCCAGGGACTTCGTGACATGATGACGGAGCAGAGTAAGGAAATTGAGGCGGTGAAAAAGGAAGTTGATGCAGTAAAAAAGGAAGTCGGCGGAGTGAAAATCGAAGTTGCCGCTCTCAAAGCCACCGTGGAAACCTACTTCCGGGTCCGGGTGGACCCACCCCGCACGACTGCCGTGGCGGAGGATCCCGGGGACTACGGCGCGGATTGATTTCCCCGCAGGCACAGACCCCCAAGTACCGGACAGCTATACCGGGCCTGAAAAGGCTCGGCCGTCCGGTACTACTTTTCTGTTGCCTGCAATCCCGCCGTGCATTACAATAACCCCATGAGTGAAGCCATCGCATTCGACACCCACCGGTTCGTCAAAAACCTCACGCAAAACGGGTTTACCGAGAAACAGGCTGAAGCGCTCGCAACGGAACAGGTGCAACTGCTCAACAGCAACCTGGCCACCAAAACCGATATCGTCGCTATCCAGGCCAGGATAGAGACCGTCCAGGCCGAGCTTCAAACTACCCAGGCCAGACTTCAGGCCAGGATTGAGACCAGCCAAGCCGAACTTCGGTCCGATCTTCAAACTACCAAAGTCGATCTGCTGAAATGGATACTGACGGCGATCATCGCCCAGGGCGGGCTGGTTGTCGCGCTCATCAAGCTCTTGTAAGGTCAAATCATGACACCAGTTACCTCGCCGGTCACCTGTAACGCCCGCCTGTCGGCGGCGTTGTCAAATTCGCGGTAACTGCGAACGAACGAATGCCGGAGCTTGCAGAGAAGCTGCAAGCCCTTTGCACAGAGCAGGAGCACCTGTTTGTGGCGTTGGATGCGCTCACATGTCGCGTCCACATGCCCCAGGACCTCTTTTTCAGGCTGGCGTCACAGGTCGATTGGCAGCTCCTTGCGCGCCGCGTGGTGCTGCGCCTGTTATCGAAGCAAGCCTATCGAGTCGATGGTATCGACCCGAATGGCACGGTCAACGTCATTGACGCTGTGGCCCGCGCCAACGGCATCGAGGCGCAGTCCGTCCTCTTCGAGTTGAGGCCGGCCCTGGAGCGCGAGGTAGCCAGGAATGCAAACATGGCCAAAGCCTTTCGTGTGGCCATGACCCATCTCTGCCATTTCGAGAGGGAGCACGCGGCAACGGGGGAGTATGCCGGACAGCCGCTGCTGGACTGGCTGACTGGCGCCAACGCCCGTATAAGCAATATCAAGCCGTTTCATATCCACACGCCTATCAATCGCACTACCGCGCGTTATTTCATCGAATCGGCCCTTTATTGGGTACGTTACGCGGGATATTCAGGCACGCTGATTCTTCTGGACAACACCCGCGTCACCCTGCACCGCAATCCAAAGGACGGGAGGCGCTACTATACACGGGCGATGACCATAGAACATTATGAGCTGCTCAGGGAGTTTATCGATGACGCGGACCGCTTGCCGGGAACATTGCTGGTGGCATTGACCGATTACACGTTCGTCGATGAGCAGTCGATGAGAGGCTGGGGCATCTACCCCGCTCTTCGCACCAGGGTGATGGATGACGTTCGCGATAGAAACATCGCCAATCCGGTGGCAGCCCTGGTGCGGCTCTCATAGGGAGCGGAGCCAATGAGTGCTGGCGCAGACGAAAAACTTGCCGCCCGGCTGGCGGTGGAAGCCTTGCGCAACGGCGTACCGAACAGGGAAGCGGTGCGCGAATTGGGCTGCAACCAGTCGCAGGCAGAAGAGCATTTCAGCCGAATGCTGGATGGCGTAGCGGACATCTTCTCGCTGGGCCGACGGCGCTGCTTCCGACGGGCTTTTGAACATGATCTTTCCCGCCAGCCGGATCGTGCATGAGCGTTCGGGGGACCTGGAGCTAAACAGCGAGATCGAATCCTTTTGGGCGGGAGACCGGATACTGATCTCCAGGCTTCGTAACGGGCTGAGACAGGTTGACCAGTTGCAATACTATAAATTTCGTGCGCCTAAACCCGCTGACCTGCCGGTACAGCGATTGCGGTTCGCGGTCGAATTAATCAAAAGCGCCGGCTATCGGGGTTGGGTCGTGTTTCTGGATGAAATAGAGTTGGTCGGTTCGTATTCCATATTGCAGCGAGGTCGTTCCTACGCGGAAATTGCGCGCTGGATGGGGCGCGCCCAGGGAGAAAGTTATCCCGGCCTGTTCGTCGTCGGCGCGGTGACAGAGGATTTTGCTTCTGCCATCATCAGCCCGGACGGACAAAAGAAGGATAGTGACTACATTCGACCGAGACTCGAACAGAGCGCAAAATACAGCGTTATCAGCGCCCGCGCCGAGATCGGTATGCGGCTGCTGGAACGGGACTGTCTGACCCTTGAACCGCCCAGTGACGACACCGTGAAGGCTGCCGTGGAAACATTGCGTAGTTTGTACAACAGGGCTTACGACTGGCAACCGCCGCCTTACGATGCTGCGGCCGGGGGGGGCGGGATTCCAGGGACGGATGCGTTACAAGGTGCGCGCCGCCATCAACGAATGGGACTTGAGCCGGCTGCACCCGGGCTACCGGCCCGACACCGAGTTCGAAGATTTCACAACTTCGTATGAAGAGGACGCCGATCCAGAGCGCGAAACCGGTGACGCGCCGGGTTAGCATACGCTCCGTTCCCTGCGGGTTCAGGTGAGAATTCGGCGTGCCTGTTCCCTTCCACGACACAAGTGGAACTGGGGTCCCCGACGCGGTCGGGTGGCTGCGGTTTGTCGGCGAACAGGATGGCCGGGGCGTTCGCGCCGCGTTGTTCGAGACCTCGGCGCGGGGAGACCCCTTGGGCTTCAGCTTCGACCGAACGGAGTACCAGGGCGCCACGAGTGAGAGCGCTTTATTGTCCCTGGCCAGGTCCTTGTTCAGGTCATCCGCGGCGGCGCCTGCATTGCTGTTCGGCCTGGCGGATGAGATGCCCTCGCGCTGCTTCGACGCCTTGAGTATTGAATTGCCCTTTTGCCGCGTTCACCCGGCATCGGTAGCGCGCAAGGACTCCGCTTCAGTTATGGCGCCTGACGGCCTTCGAATGCTTTGGGTAACAGGTCCTCCCGAGCCGGAATCGAGCGCCGGCCGGATTCTCGCCGGGATTATGCAATGGGATGACCCATTTGAGCCGTTGGAGCGGGCTGCCAGGCGTCTGGCGGAAGCGTTTACCGATCCCCGTGTCCGGGCATTGACCGCAATCTCCGGGTTGAGAACAGTGATCGCATTGCCGCCTCGCCTGGAGGATAACAGGATGCAAGTGGCCCGCGAGTCTGCAACCCCCGCGTCCGGACCAATGGACGCTTTAAAGGAACGCGCTGAACCCGGACTGGCCGAACGGTTGTGGGCGGCGCTCGCGCCGCCGCATGCGGCTCTGCCGCCGTCTCCTCCGCCGGCGGACAAGCAGCTGGAGTGGCCTTGCGCACTCATGCCGTTCCAGCACGACGGCGTTCGAGCCCTGGTCGATCTGGATCGGTTGTTGCTGTCGGACGATATGGGCCTGGGTAAGACGGTGCAGACCATTGCGGCGTTGCGGATTCTCAGGGTGAGGGGAGAAATCGAGTCGTGCCTCGTGGTAGCCCCGGCCAGTGTGCTGGACCAGTGGCGGCGGGAACTCGCGCGCTGGGCGCCGGAACTCAGCGCAATCATTATCCGCGGGTCAGCGGATGACCGGGCATGGCAATGGAGGGCCGGAACGGACGTCACACTGGTCAGCTACGACGTCATGCGTTCGGACGCGGAGTTGCTTGCGGCGTGTCGGGTCCCTGTAGGATTATGGGATGTAGTCGTGCTCGATGAGGCCCAGAAAATCAAGAATCGCAACGACACGAGCGAGGCCGCGAAGAGTATCCCAAGGACGCGATCATGGGCGTTGACCGGCACTCCCATTGAGAACGACGAGGAGGAGCTGGCATCCATCATGGAGTTCGTTGACCATGACCAGGGAAGGCCGCGCAAGCGCTATCGCCCCGGCGCTTCGTTGCAACTGCGGCATGCTGAGTTGCAGCTGCGGCGCAAGAAGGAAGACGTACTGGACGACCTCCCGCCGAAGCTGGAAACCAGGTTGACGATCCCGCTGCACCGGGAACAGCAAGAGAGTTACGAAAAGGCCGAGCGCGAAGGTATCGTTTACCTGCGGTCGCTTGGTGCGGAAGTCGGTGTCAGGCACGTGCTGGAGCTGATTACCCGGTTGAAGCAAATCTGCAACGCCGACCCCAGGACCGGCGTGTCCAGCAAGCTGGATGATATCGGGGACAGGCTGGGGACACTGGCGGCCCGGGGCCACAAGGCCCTGGTTTTCTCCCAGTACACGAGCAATACCTCCGGTGTGGCGGCTGCGGCCAACCACCTGCGGACGTTCAATCCGCTGACCCTGACAGGGGATATGCCGGCGGAACGCCGCTCGGACATTATTAACCGCTTCAAGACCGGAGAGACTCACAAGGCGCTGATCATATCATTGCGGGCGGGCGGCCTCGGCCTTAACTTGCAGGAAGCATCCTACGTATTCCACCTGGACCGCTGGTGGAACCCGGCCGTGGAACGGCAGGCCGAAGACCGGACTCACCGCATGGGCCAGACAGTCAAGGTGAACGTGATCAAGTATACCTGCGAAGATACCATCGAAGAGCGTATCGACCGGATCCTGGAGCGAAAGCAGGCATTGTTCGATCGGTTGGTTGATGATGTGTCGATGGACCTTTCAACACGCATGAGCCGCAAGGAACTGCTGGGGCTCTTCGGCCTGGAGTAAGGTTTTTCGCTGTTTTGCAACTGCCACTACTCAACAAGACGCATCTGCGCATCCCCATCATTGAAAAACGTTTGCGTTCAATGGCGGACAGTGCCAGGTTTCAACGGGGGCAGGACTATTACCGGGGCGGGGCGGTGACCGGCCTGCGCCAATACCGGGGCAGGGTCAGCGCAACCGTGGCGGGCAGCCGGGATTACCGGGTGAAATTATGGGAGGAAGATGGAACACTGAAGTTTGAATGCAGTTGTCCTGACGGCATGGACTATGCCTTCTGCAAGCATTGCGTGGCGGTGGGGCTGGCGCTGCTGGAGGAGGTCGACACCGAAGACACCAGCGATAACAAATCCACCGGGAAGACGTCCCGAAAGAAAGCCCGCAAGGATATTACCGCCGAAGACATTCATGCCTGGCTGGAACAACAGGACGCCGCCACGCTTGCCGACCTGCTGGTGGCACAGGCAATGGACGACCAAAGCCTGTACAGGATACTGCAACTGAAGGTCGCCGGGGATATCGGGGGAGAGGCCAATATCTCACTCGTCAGGCAGGCGCTCGGCGAGGCCATACTGCCCGGCTATTTCATTGAATACCATGATGCTTATGAGTATGCCGGCACGGTCGCAACCGCTATTGATGCCGTCGAGGACCTGCTCCACGAAGGTCAGGCCGGGGCGGTCATCGAGTTGGCCGAGTTTGGCCTGCACAAGGCAGAAGAGGCGATGGACAACATCGATGATTCCAGTGGGCACATGCACCTTATCCTCGAGAATCTGCAAGCCCTGCACCTGGCGGCATGCGAAATCGCTAAACCCGACCCGCAGGCCCTGGCAGAACGGCTGTTTCAATGGGAGCTGACCGGGGAATGGGAGGTTTTTTCAGGAGCCGCCGCCCGGTACGCCGACGTGCTCGGCACGTCCGGCATGGAACGCTACCGTAAACTGGCCCTGGCAGAATGGCGCAAACTCAAACCCCTGACAGGCGCCGCCGGGAAGCCGGCAGATTATGAAGAGTCCCACAGGCGTCGCGGGATAACACACATCATGCAGACGCTGGCGCAGCAGACCGGTGACGTGGAGGACCTGGTGGAGGTATTGCGCCATGACCTGTCTGAACCTTACTCATTCCTGAGAATAGCCGAGGCCTATAAGAAAGCAAAGAAACACAATAAAGCCCTGGAATGGGCCGAGCGCGGCATCAAGACCTTCCCCGACACACCGGATTCGCGCCTGCTGGAATTTACCGCCGATGAATACCATCGCCGGAAACGCCACGATGAGGCCATGGGTTTTATCTGGCAACTGTTCACCGACCGCCCCGGCCTGGAACAGTACCGCCAACTTAAGCAACACGCAAGCCGTTACAAACAGTGGCCGCACTGGCGCCAGCAGGCTATGGACCACCTGCGTGGACTCCTGACAAACAAACCGGCACAAAAAAAGCCCTCGGGCAATTTTTATTTCAGTTATGCCTACGGCCCCCGTTCCGCTCTGGTGGAGATACATTTGTGGGAGGACAACGTGGAGTTGGCCTGGGAACTGGCGCAGGGTGGCGACCTCCACGAGGAACTGTGGTTGAAACTGGCGGACAAACGCGCAGAACAACATTCTGATGACGCGATCAGGATTTACCGCAAGCAGGTTGAAGCTGCCGTCGGCCAAACCAATAAAGAAGGTTACTCGGTCGCCGTCCATTACCAGGATGAGTGGATCAAGGCCCAGATAGCCCACGGGGATTTCACCAATGACAGTGAATACCTCCGCGATCTCGTACGCCGCGACCAGGAACAAAACGCCAGATTTCAAGCACTCAAAGCCGCGATTCAGGAAGGCTTGAATAGCGGTGTGAGCAACAAGACAGTCAGCGATATCATGGAGGAAGTCGAAACCCGACTTGGAGTCGATGGCCACCTGTAGTCTATCTTCCAAAAAGGAGCGTAGCATACTGAACCAGCGCTTCATGAATGACATGCTGCATATAGCATTGGCAACCATTGCAGAGGTGGATGTGCTTGTGAGTTGGAATTTCAAACATATCGTTCGACTCGATAAAATTCGTCTGTTCAATTCTGTAAATTTGGAGCAAGGCTATAAAATGCTGAATATTTATTCACCACGTGAGGTTATCGGCTATGATCAGGATACATAATTTTCACTCAGTCGAGTTCTTTCGAAAAATCCGTGATGAGCATGCAGCACTACTGTCTGACCGGTCGCCAGAAGAGATCGTTTCCTTCTTCAATTCTCGGGGCTCGCCTGACAAAGGATTCCAGCAGGCCCAGTCTGGCACGTTAAACTTAGAGTCACCGCAGCCTGACGACGCAACGCATCTTCAACATTGTGAGCAATAATATGTGACAACCGATGCCCGGCATGAACGGCAGTAGCCGTGCCGTCGACCAGGACTGAAAAGGATTGACTATAAGGATAGTATTTTCCAATATGAAATGAGCATGAAGGGAGTATCCATAGGGGAGTTTTTCAGTCAAAATAAGTTCATGCCCGTCATATTCCGAATTCCGATGCTCATCCTTGTGGTAGTGCAACTCCTGTTTACCGGCATAACGGCGTTCACCGGCGCGTTCGCTGACGGCGGCCAGTGGTGGGAATACGCAACCGTTGTACTGCTGCACCCGCTCGCGGCCATCGGGCTGCTCCTCCTCGTTATCACGTCACAGCCGACAAAAGTATTGATTACGGCAACGGCGGTGTTGTTACTCCTGACTATCACTGCTGACACGCTGAGTTCCTTTGCAATTCTGTTCGGCATAACCCGGGGCGACTGGTGGTTGCCTGCCGTCTTTTCAGTCATTCCGGTTATCGCCCTTGGTTACTGCCTGGTGCTGGCGCGTAATGCAACCTGAGGTTCACGCGGCAAAACAAGAAATAATGCAACATCTGCGCGTCTCCGGCAGCCGGTGGGTTGGCGTCCGGTTACTTCCCTCAGGGATGAGCTGTTTCAGGCTGTGCGGCCTGTTGTAATCCGCTCCGGTGTCCATTCAATTTGATTTGTTTGTGCACAGCGCTGAGGTGGTCGCCGAGAACGAACTGCGCGAGGCCCTGCTTGAGCGCAACGCCGGCGAGGCGCAACAAAAGCTTGCAGAACTCAGAACGCGCAACCCCGACCACAAAGCGCTGGAACCTGCTTCCGCAATGATTGATGCACTGATAGCAGAACCGCCACATGATTCAAATACTGCCTTGAAGCGCCTCGACAGGCTGGAACAGGCATGGACCCCTGCGGCAAAGACCCTGTTCGGCGTTGACGGGCAGGACATTCTGGCGCCGCTCTGGCGCGCCGCCGGGCTGGCGTTGGAAAGTGTCCGCTTTGATCCTGAACACCCGGACCATCATGCAAGCCACGCCTACCTGGAGTGCTGTGACTGGGCGTCTGTCCTGCGCGTGATACAGGATGAACCGGATTGTGAACATCAACCCGTTCTGCTTGAGCGGAAGGCACAGGCATTTTGGCAGCTCCACCGAACTGCGCAGGCTTTTGAGCAATGGTTCATGCTGTGCTGGCTGGCGCCGGCGTATTTTGAGAAGTTGATAGAGAATGGACATATTACCGCATCGTTATTGCTGGAACATCGGACTACATTCATCAACACTGAAATGGAACCTGAACTGACCACGGCATGGTATCCTGCCTGGGTGTTGTTGCATGAAC
>JAPPLI010000016.1 GCA_028819495.1 Gammaproteobacteria bacterium
TTAATTCACATCCTGTACATCCATGTTAAATTGTTGCAGGTGTTCTGAAGTAATTGTTCTATCGTGCAGCGCGGTAGCGACAAGCGCGCCGTGCACGCCGTGTCCGGCCAGTCGGCGCAGGTCCTCTGCGTTGCGTACGCCGCCGGCAGCATAGACCTGTTTACCGGGCAGCCGGTGCAGCAGGGAACTTAGGTGTTCCAGGTCGGGGCCGGCATGGCTTCCCACCCGCTCCAGGTTCATGACGATAACGCGTTGCGGCAAACGGGACGGCTGCGCCGTCAAATCCGGATTGCCCAGCAGTTCTCCGCCGCGGTAATCCAGCGACAGGATGCAATCCGATTTGCGCGTATAATGGTCCAGTTGTTCGATGGAAATGCCTGTTTCCGATCCCAGTACGTTGCTGACGCGATCACGGAAGGAGACTGAGTTGTCATTGATGAACGGATCAGTGCCGGAATCAATCCACAGGCTGATATCGCTGTGGGCCTGAAGCATCCGGGTGATGAGCGCATGGTTATTGCCGTTTTTCTCGATGGCATTGAGATCGGCGATATAAAATGTCCTGAACGGGAATACGGACAGGTAGGCCCGGATGACGGCCGGGAGCTCCGGTTGCGGACACAGCGGCGAGGCCAGGGGTCTGTAGGTTTGCCTTTTCCCTTGTCTGGCCGCGACCGCCAGGCCGTCCTTTAAATCGATGACGGGTATGATATGCATGCAGAAAATTATACAGGCTGGGATATCGGCGGCGCACACCTGAAAACAGCGCGCCTCGATAAGAACGGCGCGTTATGCGGCCTGGAGCAGTTTGCAACACCCTTGTGGCAGGGTATTCATACACTGGCGGACCCTGTCACAAGGGTGGTGGACTCTCTGCCCGCCGGCAAGTGCGTTCATACCCTGACAATGACGGGGGAACTGGCTGACTGCTTTCCCGCGCGCCGGGACGGGGTAATAACACTGGTGGATTACCTCTCAAGCCGGCTTGGACCGGAAAATCCGGTCTACGTGTATGCAGGCAATAAGGGCCTGCTCACGCCGGATCAGGTCCATGCCGATCATGCCGAAATCGCCTCGGCCAACTGGCATGCAACTGCCGGTTATGCCGCGCAATGCCTGGGTTCAGGGGTCCTGATCGACCTGGGCACCACCACGACCGATATCATTCCTTTCCATGAACATCGGGTATGTAATCGCGGGTATACCGACCAGGGACGGCTGCGGACCGGTGAACTGGTCTATACGGGCATAACGAGAACGCCTGTGATGGCGGTTGTTGATCGACTGCGATATAAGAATGTATGGCAGTCAATCGCTGCTGAGTATTTTGCCGGTATGGCCGATATCTACCGTATCACCGGAGACCTGGATGAGCGCTTCGATTTGATGCCTGCGGCTGACGGAGGGGCGAAAACCCGCTACCATAGCATCAAGCGCCTGGCGCGGATGCTGGGAGCCGAATATGATCACGGGGACGACGAAGCGCCCTGGCTGGAAGTGGCGCGCCATGTAGCAGAAAAACAATTTGAAAGAATCGACCAGGCCTTCAACAGGGTAACGGACGCGCTGGAAGTAACCGTTCAAAGCAATATCGTGGCTGCCGGCGCCGGGCGCTTTGTTATTGAGAAACTTGCGCGCAAGAACGATTGTGAGGTCACGGATTTTGAAGATCTGGTGCCGATACCTGACAGGAAATTGCGCGCCGCCAATAATTGTTCAACAGCCGTGGCGGTTGCGGCTTTAGCCAGACAGTATGTCAATGCGTCTGATTGAACTGGATTACACCCGGGACTCTGCCGCGCTGTTCAGTCATATCGCGCACGAACCCTGGAGCATCTTCCTGGACAGCGGCTACCCGCTGATTGACAGCGGCCGCTACGACATAATGACCTCCCGCCCATACCGGACTCTCCTGACCCGCGGTGAGGAGACCCGGATAACCGGCGGCGGGTCCTTGCAACATTCAAAGGATGATCCGTTTGCCCTGGTCAAACGCGAGTTGGGCGAACGCCGCATCAACTTTTCCGGTCTCCCCTTTTCCGGCGGCGCGCTGGGATACTTCTCCTACGACCTGGGGCGTCGTGTAGAACAATTGCCGGCGCTGTGCCGGGATGACATCGATATGCCGGATATGGCCATAGGCCTGTATGACTGGGCGGTTATTGTTGACCACCATAGAAGGCGTACCTGGCTGATTGCCGCGGACGGCTCCCGCATTGGCGACACCGGCTGGAAAGAGCTGCAGGATTTGTTCGGCAGCGGCAATATACCGGAAGCGCCCGCTTATTCGGTGCAATCAGCCCTGCTCAATGATACCGGCAAGGAACAATACCGGGCAGCCTTTGACCGGATCCAGCATTATATCCGGGACGGCGATTGCTACCAGGTTAACCTGGCCCAGCGCTTCAGCGTTACCGTAACCGGCGATTCGTGGGGAGTTTACAGGCAGTTGAGAAAATCCAATCCCGCTCCTTATGCCTGTTTTTTTCGACTTGAGGATGCCTGCATTCTGAGTTCCTCGCCGGAGCGGTATATTTCCGTCTCCAACGACCTGGTGGAAACCAAACCCATCAAGGGCACCATAAGACGCTCGGCGTTTGCCTATGAAGACAAGGCGCTTGCGGCGCAATTGCTCGAGAGTGAAAAAGACCGGGCGGAAAACCTGATGATCGTCGACCTGTTGAGGAATGATATCGGAAAGAATTGTGAAACAGGCAGTGTCATGGTCCCCAGGTTATTCGCGCTGGAGAGTTTTGCTACCGTTCACCACCTGGTCAGCACCGTGACCGGCAGGCTCGCCCGGGACAGGCATGCACTGGACCTGCTGCGCGGGGCATTCCCGGGAGGCTCCATAACAGGCGCGCCCAAGCTCCGCGCCATGCAGATCATCGAAGAACTGGAGACGTATCGCCGGACCGTCTATTGCGGCGCCATCGGCTACGTCGGTTTCGACGGCAACATGGACACCAACATCGCGATTCGTACCCTGGTGCACAAGGAAGACAGGATTTATTTCTGGGCGGGCGGGGGCATAGTGGCGGATTCCGAGCCTGACAGTGAGTATACGGAGTGTTATACCAAGGCGGAAGCCATCATGCGCCTGTTCAGGTAGTAATATCTATCCGCAGATGACGCAGGTGAACACGCCGGGTACAGACTTTAAATCTGTCTCCGGCCTGAGGAGTGTGTGCTATACTGTCCACATGAAACTCACACAGGAAACCTTTGCTATCCTCGGCGTCGGCGCAGCCCTGCTGGTCGGGTTGGGCGGTCTTCAAATCAGCTTGCACGGTGATTTGTCGCGTCGCATCGATGCCCTGGCTGCCGGGCAAGCGGAGGTGCGTGAACGATTGGCCCGTGTCGAGACCCGTCTTGCGATCCCTGCCGCCACCGATACCGCGGCGCTCGCCACCATCGAGCCGGCCCACGTCCCGGACAGGTAAGGCG
>JAPPLI010000008.1 GCA_028819495.1 Gammaproteobacteria bacterium
AATGGCGAGTCCTTGCCAAGGGCTGCAACGCCGTATTGGCGCTGCTGTGTGGCTCTGAACATGGCAATATCAGGTTGAAAGAGTACTAGCGTTACGTCGCTATCCAGGGTTTCAGGATGAAGCTGAGCACCTCACCCATATTGGCCAGCAACTCAACGCCCATGCCTTTCTGGAAGCGGTCCGGATCCCGGCTGCCTATCGCCAGCACGCCGCCCCAATCGCTTCCGCGCAACGGCACCAACACCACCGATGCGATATCGGCGCCGTTGGGGCCGAACAAAAATGCCTGTTGCTCCAGGGCCGGCACTCCTACGACCGGCAACCGTTTCTCGATCAACGAGTCGAAAAAGCCCGCTTCCCCCGCCTGTTTCCCGACAAACTCAGCCAGCGCGGGGCCTGCGCTTCCTGACGGTTCGGCAAACAGTCTTATGACCACCTGTTCCGCCCTGAAATTACGTTTCAGGTTTTCATAGAGCGTTTTGAATATCTCTTCGGGGTCGTCCGCATCTATCAGGGTCAGCACGAGGTGGTGCATCCGGTGCGCCAGATCTTCATTGAGCTTGGCTATTTCAATCAATTCATGCAGGCGTTTGCGGGCCTGTTCGTTCTGCTCGCGCAGCACCTTGACCTGTTTTTCCACCAGGGAAACGGCCGCTCCGGTGCCGTGAGGTATGGCCATATCGGCCAGGAGATCCTGCCGTGTGAGAAAGAAATCCGGGTTGTTCCTGATGTAAATCTCAACCTCTTCGGCGCTGACCGGAGTGCCTTCCGGTAGTTTTTCTGTCATTTTCATAAGGAACCGATGACTAGTCCAGAGGTTCCTACGGTACAGGGACGTGCCGCCAAAATCAATGACAACATGTCATTGATTTTGTGAGCAAAACAAAAATCGCATTTTTGTATTGCGTACTCTGACAAGTCCTGGATGGACTTGTCAGAGCTTCTACAGACTTATGCTTCCCTCGTATACGGTTGTACCCGGTCCTGTCATCCAGACCGGTTCATCGTTACCGTCCCAGGATACCTTCAGACTGCCGCCCGGCAGTGATGCCTCGACATTGCTGTCAAGATTATACACCTTAATTCCCGCGATCACGGCTGCGCAGGCCCCGGTGCCGCAGGCCAGCGTCTCACCGGCGCCGCGTTCGTATACCCGCAACCTGATATGCGAGCTGTCCAGAACCTGCATGAACCCCACGTTCACACTGTTGGGAAACAAGTCAAGATGTTGAAGCTGTGGGCCGATTACGGTTACAGGCGCGCTGTCGACGTCATCGACTGCTATGACGGCATGGGGGTTGCCCAGGGACAGGGCTGCGAACTCAATGTCCGCCCCGTCCACTTCGACAGCGTAGAGTTGTCTTTGCCCGGCTGCGGCAAGTGGTATGCGCCGGGGTTCGAAATCGGGGCGGCCCATGTTTACCCTGACGAGACCACCCTCAAAACAAAGCCTTACCAGTCCAGCCCCGGTTTCGGCGAGCAGTTCATCCTTACTGATGATGCCGTTATCGCGCAGGTACGCAGCGACGCAACGCATGCCGTTGCCGCATTGCTCGGCTTCACTGCCGTCCGAATTATAGATACTGCACAGAAAATCCGCCGCGCCGTTACGGGCGGGCCGGATCAAGAGCACTTGATCGCACCCGATGCCGAAGCGCCGGTGTGCAATCCTGCGCACCTGCTCACTACCCAGGTCAACCGCCTGCGCCAGGGCATTGATGACCACGAAATCATTGCCCAGTCCGTGCATTTTCGTAAAATTCAAGAGCATGGGAAACGGCTCAGCGCTCCGGTCCCGGTCCCCCGGCCTGCCCGGGAGCGATATGTATCGTCGAGGTGGGAAAAGCGCTTTCTGCGCCATTTTTCTCGATAATTTCCAGGATCTTCAGCATCACGTCTTCCTTGATCTCGTGGAACCTGATCCATTCGGTCGTTTTTGTGAACGTGTAAACGAAAAAATCCAGCGATGATGGGGCGTACTCGACAAAATTGACGATCATCGTCTGCCTGGTATCAATCTCGGGATGCTCGCGCAGCATCTGTTTCACGTCGCGGGTGATCGCGGCCATCTTGCCAGCATCTTCGTAGCGGATCCCGATGGTTTCGTAGATGCGGCGGTTGGTCATCCGCTGCGGGTTCTCAACGGCAATATTGGCAAATACGGAATTGGGAACGTACAGCGGCCGCTTGTCGAAGGTGCGTATGCGCGTCAGCCTCCAGCCGATGTTCTCCACCGTTCCCTCTATCTCCTTATCCGGTGAACGGATCCAGTCGCCCACCTCGAAAGGCCGGTCCATGTAGATCATCAGGCCGCCGAAAAAATTGGCCAGTAAATCCCTGGCGGCGAACCCGACCACGATGCCGCCAACGCCGCCGAAGGCCAGCACCCCGGCCACACTGAAACCCAGGGTCTGCAACAGGATGAGGAACGCAATGACGATAATCGTTATGCGCAACAACTTGGCAACGGCGTCGGCCGTGGTACGGTCAAACGGCTCGCCGGCCTCTGACCGCGCCTCGAGATAGTGCGCTTCGGCACGGTTAATGAACCTGTTCAAAAACCAGGCGAAGGAAGAAATGACCCCGACGTTGCGCAGCGGATCGACGATCCTGAAAATGGCTGCTTCGTACTCCTGGCTGGCGATATCGGCCGCGAAGGTGATGCCCAGCAGCCAGATCAACACGGTCAACGGCCTGCCCACGGCTTCGAACAAGGCAGTGTCCCAGGGAATCCTGGTCTTGCGCACCCGGACCAGCAATTTTGTTACAACCCGTTTCTGCAGCCAATCCAGGGATAACGCTACCAGGAGGATGATCAATACCTGCACTATCCACGCCTCGTGCATCAGGTAGTTCCAGGTACCGCTTATATATTGATTTAAATCCACTTCTGCCTCGTTGTTTCAGTCATCAAAACACCCGGGTTATTTCAAAACCGCGCCGTTCAAGCAAAGCCAGGATGCCTTCTTCACCGGGCAGGTGCAACGCGCCCACTGCGACAAACGCATTGCCCGCCTCCAGCGCCGCCTGCATTCTTTCGACCATCAGGCGGTTTCTGGTGGTGAGCAGCCTGTCCGTCAGCGTTTCGTACAATGTATTGTCATCGAACGAGTAACGCTGCCCGTAGGAAGACAATCCCGCGAGGTCCCCGTCTGTGTACAGCGAGATCATTTTCGCAAAATCATCCTCCAGTATCCCGCGGTGGCAGACCGCGTCCGTCAACAATCGTACCTGATCGTCAAGCGAAAAACTATTGAACAGGCTGCCCTGTTCCACCACTGTTTCGAGGCCCATCGTATCGAGCCCCGCATCCAGGGCCAGGTGCAGCAGGCGCTGGTCCAGGATAACGCCCATGTCGGCGGGATAACTCATGGTCAGGTAGGCAGCCCAGGGCTTCATGGGAGCCAGGTCCATCTCCGTCACGTGATAGGCGCCCAGTATCGCCAGCGTCTCGGCATACAGGCCGGCAGAAATGACGTCCTGCAGACGCGTGCCGTCCGTGAAGAACATCATGTTGCGCAGTGATTCGATACCGTCCGGGTCAAATATCGCTTCCATGACAAAAATTTCGCTGCCGGCCAGGACGTCCCTGACCTCCTCAAGCTGCGCGCTGATGTGGCGCTCGGCAACGTGGATGGTGCCGAATACATAGCTTGGCGGCAGACCTTCCCCGGAAACCTTCCATAACAGGCCCTGCCCGTACTCATCCGGGCCGGAATAGGGAACTTCACTGATCTGCAGCGGACGGCAGGCAATTTCTTCTGCCGGGGCCGCTCCGATCCAGAACAGCAGCAGGACGAATGCAAACCTGTTAACCAGCGATTCCGTCATCATCAAGTTCCAGTTCCGGCGCCACGTCCAGCCCGGAAATCTCCCCGGCAATCCGTAAGCGCCTCTCGCTGTTGCATAAATCGGTAAAGGACAATCCGGGATCGGCGCCGTGCATCCGCATCAGCCTGAGCTGGGATGCAGGGTCCGGACTGATCTTCAACTCATCCAGGAGTTCACGGGCAGCCGCCTGGTTATTGCATACCAGGACCATGTCGCAACCGGCTTCCAGCGCGCTGTATGCCCGTTCCGGATAACTCCCGGCAAATTCCGCGCCCGCCATGCTGATATCGTCGCTGAAGATGACCCCCTGGAAATTCAGTCTTCCCCGCAATATCTGCCTCAACCAGACCCTGGAGAAGCCGGCGGGTTTGTCATCCACCCGGGAATAAATGACATGGGCAGGCATGACGGCGGCCAGACCCGCATCGATCAGGCGTTCAAACGGCACCAGGTCCGCCATTAATATGGCGCCGTAATCCCGCTCGTCCACCGGTATCTCGTGATGGGAATCGCCTTTCACGTTGCCGTGTCCCGGAAAGTGTTTGCCCACCGCCGTCATGCCGGCGCTGCGCATGCCCTTCATGAGGTGTTGCCCCAGGCGCGCCACCGCATCCGGGGAATGATGGTAGGTGCGGTCTCCCAGGAAGGAACTGACGCCGGTATCCAGATCCAGCACCGGGGTAAAACTGATATCGACACCGGCGGCGAGGAGTTCGACGGCCAGCAGCCAGCCGGTCTCTTCCACCAGAGCCAGGGCCCTGCCTGCATCCTGCGCATAAAGATCGCCGAAGCAGCGGCCGGGGGGCAGGCGGGTAAAGCCCTGGTGGAAACGCTGCACCCGTCCTCCCTCGTGATCCACGGCGATTAGCAGCGGGGGACTGCGCAGTTCATGAATTCGGGAGGTGAGAGAGATCAACGTCTCCGGGTCCCGGTAGTTGCGCGCAAACAGGATGACCCCGCCGACCAGCGGGTGCAGCAGCATCTCCCGCTCGTCCGCCTGCAACTCGACGCCGCGCAGGTCCAGCATTATCGGTCCCAGGGACATATTACTTTTTCTGTTGTAGTACTGTTTACCTGTGACAATTCAACATATCAACAGGTTTTCTATTGACACTTTCACCAATTATATAGTACCATTTTCACCATTTCAATAATATCAATTCCACCAAGAAGGAGCAGTCCCTGAATGCTGAATGATAATTCTATTCTTCCTCGCCACATGAGCGCCGAGTTACAAGGAGCGCTCACTTATTCCCGTGTGGTGAACATTATCGGCCCCAGACAAGCAGGAAAGACAACGCTCGTCAGGGATATTCTGAACATGGGTAAGTTTATCACGCTGGATGATCAGAATACTCTGCATGCCATAGAGGACGACCCGTCAGGGCAACTCGGAAGCCTTCTGAATGATCTTACCGATGCGCCTCTCATCATTGATGAAGCGCAACGTTCAAAGAAGCTCGCGCTGGCAATTAAGATGATCGTCGATGTCAACAGGCGTAAGGGTCAGTTTATTCTGACCGGGTCATCCAACTTGTTTACGTCAGCAAACATAATGGACTCGCTTGCCGGGCGAGTGATGACCCTCAAGCTCTGGCCCTTGACTATTGCTGAAACGAAATCACAGCCACCGTGCAGCCTGCTGCGCTGGGCTGTTTCAAACTCCCCCGATTTAAGGAGTTTACCTCCGGCAGAACCATTGACGCGCGCCGACTATATCGATCTCGTGCTGCGCGGTGGATACCCCGAAATCAGGGGTTATCCGCTGGTTCCCAGGCAAGCTGCATATCGAAATTACGTGGACGCCGTGGTTGACAGAGACATCGCAGATATCCTGCGCGTGCGCAAAACCGACGCATTGCGCCGCATGATCGATCAACTAGCTGTTCGCACCGGTTCGGAACTCAATATTGCAGAGTTATCCGAAATAATTGGCGTACAGAGGAAGACCACGGAACAGTATCTTGATGTTCTCCTGAAACTCTCAATTGTCACCAGACTTGGAGCCTGGACATCCGGTGAAAGCCGGCGCGAAATCAAAAACTCGAAAAATCACTTCGTGGATACGGGCATCGCCGTCGCTCTACGCAACCTGAGACCGGCTTCTTTCAATGCCGATGCGAATCCGGCCGCGCTCGGCGGTCTGGTGGAGAGCTTTGTTCTGGCGGAGTTAATACGCTCAGCGCCCTTCCAGGAAAACAGTTTCCGTTTCTATCACTGGCGTGACCAGAGAGGGCATGAAATTGACATACTCGCTGAAAGTGCCAACCACCTTGTAGCAATCGAAGTAAAAGCGTCCTCATCGGTGAGCGCGGAGGACTTCAGACACTTGAACTGGTTCAGCAACACCGGGCCAGGCAAACGTCGGAATGTTACCTCCATTGTATTTTACCTGGGTGACCAGAAACTGACGTTCGGTGAGAGGAGATATGCCCTTCCGGTAAGTTGTTTTTGGGGGGACACGACAACGCCTGCTTAAGTGCGGTCAGTCAGAGCGAAAATTGGGAAGCATACGGCAATAAAATTGTCTTGACTCTAGAGTCGTGAAAATAATCACGCGCCTGCATTTCCTCAAGCAGGTTGTTGCTTTCAAATGTGACGCCGGGATACCAGGTATGGTAAACGATCTGCGGGCCGAGTTCCGCCTCAAGGTAGTCTTTGACAAATTCGTACAGGCGCAGGTCAAAAGAAACCGCGCCGGCGTTCTGCCCTTTCGCTATGCCGGCAATTTTTTCAGCCAGGTTTTTTCGCGACCCGGCATTTTCTTCCATAACAGCCAGGGTTTCCTCAGTGGGCAGGTAATAAGACAGGTGGAAGCCGCTGTCAGACAATAGCGCAGGCGCTGATGATTCGTTTGCGGTCTCGACAATGACCCTGCTTTTCAGTCCGAATTTCTTGTCGAGTTCCAGCAACCGCTTGTTTATCCTTGGCACCGCGGCGTCAGTAACATCCTTGACATCCAGCCAGATTTTTTCAAAGTCCTGCGGGATCTTTTCCAGAAAACTCTCCAGGGTCATCCCGGTCATCGCTCCTTCATGGTGCCCGACTTCAAAAAAGCCGCCGTCCGGGCGGAAAAAAACATCTGTCTCAAAGGAGCGGATGCCACGGTCGGTAATCTCCTGCATCTTCCCCAGGGTATTGACCCGGTGAGGATACAGACGGCTGCCAAGATTATTTTTCCTGATCAAATCGGCATTGATTTGCTGCCACATTTTCCCGTTGTACCGGTTCGCCCCGGTTTCCGGAGCGGGGGTATCCGCGGCCGGTTGATGGACGAAGGCCGCCAGTGCAACTATACACAGGAAGTAAAGGAAAATATTCCCCGGGTTCAATTTATCAGAATGCGACATTGCACTCAGGTAGCAACAATGGAGCGAACGCCTTTTTCTCCGTTATGCGATCCAGGGTGGCCCAGATCTTTTCAGGGGTGGTGGGATTTCGATGCAGTTCGTTTTCCATGAGGACATTCTCCTTTTTTGTTTTGGTGGGGAACAGGGTAGTGTGCCTGCCAGCCGGTGTCAATAACATGCTTGTGTATCGGATTCTGGACAATTCCGTTGACAGACAGTTTATCTAGCACCTACACTGCCTGCGGTATAAGGACTCATTTGTACATGCAAAATGTTGGTCTCTCATAGCGAGTAAACGAGACAATGGATAACGTACCAAAAACTCCTGATCGTAAACAAGACGCTTCCGTTCCATGTGGGGAAAGCGCATTGGCCCACAAATCGCCTGAAACCTCGCCAGTGGTGAAGAAAGTACAGGCGCATGCTTTTTTTGGTATGAATAAAGACAAAACCTTATCGCCTCAGGATGAATTAAGTAAGCTTAGGGATTTGAGAAAAGTCTTCCCCTGAAAAAGCGAAAGGCTCCGGGTAATCCCGGAGCCAGCCGCCGACCGGGAACAACCCCCAGTCCAGTACCGACTAATATAGCCCAAGGATCGGTTGCTATCAATGCTTGTGTGTATCTGGATAATCATGAATATAGGTGAGGCAGACTATGAATATCACAAAACGGCAACCCGTCAGTGTCGGTGAGATGATTACCGAGGAATTCCTCGTACCTATGGGACTGACCAAGGGACGACTGGCGGAAGCTATGGGTGTGAGTCGAAAAACAGTCAACGACCTGTGTACCAATCGCCGCGCCATTACGGCCGATACCGCGTTGATGCTTGCCACGGTTTTCGGCAACTCTGCTGAATACTGGTTGAACCTGCAGCAACGCAATGAACTGTGGAAAGCGCTGAATACGCCAAAGCGGCGAACCCGAATAGAGAAAGCCAAACCCATCGCCGCTTAAATGTTTTGATGTAATAGTCATCTTGAGTACATTCTTAATTTCTCTATTGAGTAAAATTACTCAATAGTATAATATTCACGGAATGGACATCTATGAACGCTCACAACTATCCATACTTCTGGAACGCCTCGATGAAGTGCCCAAACGGCTTATTTTCATTACCGGGCCAAGGCAGACAGGCAAGACTACTCTAGTCAAGCAGGCGCTTGAACAAATCGACAGGCCCCACCGTTACCTGTCGGCTGATGAGGTCACACCCGCCACCTTTCCGAAATTTCCTCTCCCTGGCCCTGACCCAACTTTAGTTTCGGACAAGCCGGCCAATCCCGTTCCCGAAAAAAAAGATATTCATTGGCTTGTACGTCACTGGGAACAGGCCAGGGTCGAAGCAGTCAACTCTGAAAGCGGTTTTGTTCTGGTGTTTGATGAGATCCAGAAAATAGCAAACTGGTCGGAAACAGTAAAAGGACTATGGGACGCGGACCGCTGGCGCGATATTCATCTGCACATAGTATTGCTTGGTTCAGCCCCATTGCTTATGCAGCGTGGAATGACTGAAAGCCTGGCTGGACGATATGAGACGATCCATCTGACTCACTGGTCATTTTCCGAGATGTCGGCAGCATTTGGCTTTGACGTCAATAGCTACATATATTTCGGCGGCTACCCTGGCGCGGCGCAGCTCATCAGTAGCCAGGAACGGTGGAGAGAGTATGTCACAGGAGCGCTCATTGAACCGAATATAGAGCGCGATATCCTTGCGTTGGAACGGGTAGACAAACCCGCTTTACTTAAGAAACTGTTTGAATACGGAACAGATTATTCCGGTCAAATCGTGTCCTACACCAAAATGCAAGGCCAGCTACAGGATGCTGGTAACACCACAACCCTGGCGCGCTACCTGGACTTGCTGGCAAATGCCGGACTGATTGTCGGCCTTATAAAATATGCCGGTAGTATTCATCACCGCAGATCATCCAGTCCCAAGCTCAACGTACTGAACACCGCACTGATGTCAGCCCAATCCGGTTACGCGTTTGAGGAAGCGCAATCGGACCGCAGCTTCTGGGGGCGCATGGTCGAAAGCGCGATCGGCGCGCACCTGCTAAATACGGCAAGACCTGAATATCGTATTTTCTACTGGAAGGAAAATGCATTTGAAGTGGATTTTGTTCTGGAACGCCGTCCCAAGCTCATTGCCGTTGAAGTAAAAAGCGGCGCACGTCGCAGAAGCATAGGCGGGATTAAAAAATTTGAGGGGCGTTTCAATGTCACGAATTCAATTCTGATCGGAGCAGATGGCATACCCGTTGCAGATTTTCTGAGGGCGTCCGCCCGAGACTTGTTACAAGACCTATGACTTATTTCGCGCCACGCACCTGTCAAGCAATCAACGAAACCGGTTCACAGAACCGATCCGAACTATCCTCCCGACCAATTGAAGAGTTCAGAGAGGAAGCAGCTTATGTATTGCTGGGCGCGCCCGGCGCAGGAAAAACGACTGTCTTCGAACAAGAAGCGAAACAGGCCGGGGGTTGTTACGTCAGCGCGCGTGATTTCATAACATTCAGTGACCGCCCTGAATGGCGTGACACAACACTATTCATTGACGGATTGGACGAACGTCGAGTGGGCGCCACTGACGGGAATACACCGCTCGACAGCATTCGCAACAAACTCAATGAACTTGGATGCCCCCGATTTCGCCTGTCCTGTCGCGTGGCCGACTGGTTCGGAACAAACGATCGCGGTAGTCTGGAAAAAGTGTCGGGAAACGGTAATGTCAAAGTGCTGCTACTGGACCCGTTATCCGATGACGATATTCTCAGGATACTGGACGCGCGATCTGACGTTACTAATGTAAATCATTTCATACTCTCTGCCCGCAACAAAGGAATTGAAGACTTACTCCCCAACCCCCAAACGCTGAAAATGCTGGCAGATGCGACAGTAAACGGCGAGTGGCCCGATTCACGTACGGAAATATTCGACATGGCCTGCCGTCGGATTTTGCTGGAAGAACATAACGAAGAACATCGAATTGTAGATTACGCGGGTTCTGGTTACACAGACAGCAGCACTATGCTGGATGCAGCCAGCCGGCTTTGCGCCCTTCAACTCTTAACAGGAAATATCGGATGGAATACCTCGCCCGGCAATATGAACGAACGCGGGTATATTTCATGCAGTCAAGTCACCGGATCAAACCGGCTTCCTTATACCCGTGTGCTGGAGAGTAAACTCTTTGAGGGAATAGCAGAAAATCGTGTGGCGCCTGTTCACCGTCATATTGCCGAATTTCTAGCGGCAAGATATCTAGCTGACCTCATCAACGACGGTCTCCCGGTCGGACGAGTTTTTTCTCTTATATCAGGACATGCCAGCACCATCGTGTCTGAACTACGCGGACTTTCTGCCTGGCTTGCAGTACACAGCAAATCCTGCCGGATGGAGTTGATCAAACGAGACCCATTGGGAACGGTCCTATATGGAGACGTTCGGAACTTCACCATTGGCGAGAAATGTCGGCTACTGGAACATCTGGAACAGGAAGCGAATAATAATCCCTGGTTCATCCGGGCGCTTCAATCTACCCACAGGATTGGTGAAGTCGCTACACCTGATATGGAAGATGTTTTTCTGGAGTACCTAGATGGTACAAACCGGGACGATGCACGGCAGACATTTGTCTCCTTATTGCTTTTATCGCTCTGGCATGGGCAACTTCTTTCAGGAACGACCGACATCCTGATAAAGATTGTCAGAGACGGTAAATGGAAGCAATATATCAGATCTGATGCTCTCAGGACCCTGTTTCGTCATTGGCGCAACGATGAGACGGTTGCACTCAAACTCGAAAAATTACTTGCAGATATTTATGGCGGATTGCTTCCAGACCCGGATGATGAACTCCTGGGTTTACTGCTAATCGAACTGTATCCCTATAGGCTGCCGCCTGTAGAAATTCTGCGTTATCTGCGCAAACCCAAAAACAGCTCGTTCATAGGACAATATCTCCTGTTCTGGCGCAGCATACTCCCAAAGACTTCCACGAACGACCAAATCGCTCAGATTCTTGATGCGTTCGTAGAACAATCCGACCGTCTTCATGATGAGTTCCAAGCCCATAAACGACCGAATTTTTTCCTGCGCGGCGTACCTATATTTCTATTGCAGCGTTTTCTGGAAACATGCCAGGACGAAATTGATACAAATCGATTATTCAACTGGCTGGGCGCTACCTCGTGGAATGACACCCTTGACTACGGCGTTTCCGGTAGTGAAGGAACATATGTTCGTAACTGGATCGAGAGGCGGCCAGAATTATACAAATCCCTGTTCGCGATAGGAGTTGATCATTGTAATAAATCGCAAGAAAGCGCTGACTTATCCAGTTTAAGATACTGTACATACAAATTGAACCGGAGGTTCTTCAATGCTGAAGCGCCAGCAGATTTTGGGATATGGTGTCTGAACCAGGCAAACAAGGCAGTTGACCTCAGGGTTGCACATTACTACATACGTCAGGTAGCTCGTTTTATACATTACGGAATTTCTGATGAAGGACTGTCTCCTGACACGGTAGAGAAGCGTATCGCCGGAAACAGTTCACTCATCAACACATTTAAGGCGAGGCTTGACGAATTAGGCCAGGCACAAGCCAAGGAGAGAAAATTCGATGATTCGCAGGCAACCGAAAAGGGTCTACGCCAGCGTGACTGGCGCGAGAACCTGAAACCGCATCAATCAGACCTGCTTAAAAACCAGTGTGCCCTCGAGATCCTCAGTGAGTTGGCCCATGTTTATTACGGCGCCTACGTGGATGTTAATGGCGATAACCCAAAGGAAAGATTGCTCGACCTGCTCGGTAATGATGAAGCATTGATCCAGGCTGTTATGTATGGATTACGTAATTCGATTTCCCGACAAGATCTCCCGACTGAATCCGAAATTATTGCTCTGGGAGTTCAAAATCGTACACATTTACTTGCCTATCCATTCATGGCCGGGCTAGAAGAAATTGCTCTTGCCACACAGGGCCATGAAATTTCACTTAATGAACAGCAGTTACGCCTGGCCCTGGCTATCCACTATACCGTACCCATCTGGTCTTATTCCGGCAACCAGATAGAAGAAACAGAACCAACTTGGTTTCCATCAGTGTTGAAGTCTCATCCTGAAATAATCTCGGACGTCATGATCCGATGCATAGCTTCACAGTTACGCAATGGCGATTTCGGCATCTCCACGTTATATGAATTGGCATCATCACAGAATCATGCAGACGTCGCCCGCCTGGCAGTATTACCACTGCTGGAAAAATTTCCCGTGCGTTGCACGGAAAAGCAATTAACTGACTTGAATTACTTGTTCACAGCGGCATTTCTCTATTGCGAAGAAGCGGCGCTTGTGAACCTGGTCGAAAGGAAACTTTCCAAACAAAGCATGACCGTAGTACAACAGGTCTACTGGTTGTGCGCCGGTGTGTTCGTTTCGCCGCGTATGTTCGATGAGAGATTGGAAACATACGTCAATGGAAATCAGAGGCGAATCGCATACCTGGCAAAAGCCTTGGTCATATCCAACGGTCCGGTTGATAAATTGAGTGCCAATACTCTACAACTGCTGATCCGGCTTATCGGTCCCTTATACAGGCCTTTTTTCTCCGGTACCGACGACTCAACATCTGAAGAAGGACGCTTTCTATCGCCGGGATTTGATGCGGGCAAACAAATTCAAGCATTCATCAATCAGCTTGCCTCCATCCCATCAAAAGACGCATCCGAGTCTCTTGAACACTTGTCATCCATTGAGGAATTAGTGCCGTGGCAATCTTATTTTAATGATGCCAGGTACCGGCAAAACATCACACGACGGGAAGCTGAATTTCAATACTGCGATACAGAACAGGTGCTTCAGGTTCTAGATAACAAAGAGCCTGCTAATGCAGCCGACCTGGCTGCTCTGACATTAGATCATTTACGCGACATATCAAGTGACATCCGTAACGGAAATACATCCGACTGGCGTCAGTACTGGAACGTCGATTCATATGGTCGGCCTGAAAAACCAATGCCTGAAAATACCTGCCGGAATACATTGTTATCAAATTTACGAGTCAGATTAAATCCGCTGGACATAGACGCCCAACCCGAGGGCCCTTACGCCGACGATAAACGGTCTGACATGCGAATTTATTATGCTGGTTTCAACGTTCCGGTGGAGGTCAAAAGAAGCTGTCACAGCGCTCTCTGGACCGCGGTCAAAACACAGTTAATTACCAAATACACACGCGACCCAGGCGCAAAAGGCTATGGAATTTATCTGGTATTCTGGTTCGGAGATACGGAAGATTGTCGCCCGACACCCATAGACGGGTATCGGCCTCAACACGCTGACGAACTTCAAGAACTCCTGTTTGAAACGCTATCAGAAGAAGAAAAACTCAGGATTTCAATTTGCGTAGTAGATGTCTCAAAATCTCCATAATATCCACTTTGTCATAAGAACCGTGAATTAGAGCGATGCCAAATCAACTTGAAATCGAATTCCATGAAGCAATGCTGGACATCTACCGTAAGGCTAAAAGTGAAGCAGGATACAATGCCCAGCGTTTTCTCCAGATGGTAGTAGACCACGGCGGCCCCGAAGCCGCGAGAATGCTCATCAATTCAAGAACAGTATCTGATGGTTATACTGCTTTGTACGAGAGGGGACGTCTGGATCTTACGGTTGAAGCGATGGTACTGGAAACGGATAAATATCATCCTTTGTTTACAACAGACCAACTTAATATTTGTGCTAAAAGGCTCCAGGATTACAGCTATCAAATTCCCTTAAAAAATTGACCTTGCCGACCTCTAAGGTTATTCGCATACCGGGGTGCAGGCCCTGCGAAATCACCAAACGTGCAGGAAAAATAACGACACTCTACGCTACGTAATAAAGATTCCGGGATGCGTTGAGGCATGAAGAGAGGGTCACTGGGCTGGATGACCGAAGAAAATCTCTGCAGGCCATACCGAAACAGAAGTGTTTGAACTTCCGACCCAAGAACGATTGGGTGAGAGATGTTTGAGTGGGTGAAAAGTGGATACCCATCAGAACTGGCCTAACCCGGTGAAATCGCGGGCGATAGACGCAAAGACTTTTCAGCGTTCGAACAGGTTTTTCACTGTGAAAAACCGCCTACGTATTGTTATTGTCGTGACGTGATCTAGCAAAACCCCATCCCCCCAAAAAACCGCCAATAAGTCCGCCAATTCCAGTCATAATCGGAACTAGAGTTTCAGGATTATCCTTAAATAGAACCAGAATCACTATTACAAGAATTATGAGTATAATAAACGTGGCAAATGTATAACGACGCTCTGCGATGTTCCCATTTGCGCGATTAGCTTGGGAATTTTTGTGCAAATTGTACTGGCGCTCGTCGTGATCTGCAACCAGTTCAAGGACTTGTGTTATGTGTCCTTCATTCATCTTCTGATGAAGCGGATTAGGCATTGGGCCTGTACCCATCATTGCCATAATTTCAGTGACTGTATCTGGCTTTTCTTTGCCAAGTTTTTCTAGCGTTGCTTGGATGTCAGCCCCAGGTTCTATAATATCTTGGTTTTCCTCCCCAATTTCAGTCAGAGCGCCTTCGTCTTTTTTATCTTTATCTTCACTCATGTTTCGATAACCTTGAGGCAGCTAAAAACCAATTAGTTTCGTCTATATTTGATATACGTTCAAATATTTGGTTAAATCTACGAGCAGCAAATCCCTCAGCTATCAATCGTATCATTGCATCAGCCTCATTTTCCGTTAAAGTCCCATCTTCAGTTGCAGTTAGCAGTAACTCTACAGCTTTTCTGAGTGCCTCTGTATCGTTATGCAAATCAGGCACGTTATATCTTAAAGTTGGAGATGTTACAGAATTGAACAAAAACTTTACTAAGGCACTACTGTCGGAAGAAGATGACTCATGTCCTGAGTCAGCCAGCTTACGCCAGCTTGGAACATCGTTTTGCCTGAACAGTAAATTAGCTTTTGCAAAGCACGGTGTCAAATTTTGGGCTAGCACAGTCATAATAAATCTCGCCTTACAATTAATAATTAATCGATTTTAATATGTTAGACAAAAATTATTTCGAAAATTGCAACATCTTTCTAGTAAATATTTACCGAATGTACAAACAAAATGTTTAAACATCAATACATTAATTATCACATGTAATGATCTTGTGCAACAGTAATTCAGCTTGAGTTGTTCGACGCCCACCGCGCTGAAGCTGCTTTCTTCGCTATGTCTGAACGTTGAAATTCATTTAAAGATTTAGCTCTAGCTTTGCTACTAACTATACCGCTTTTCTGTCTACCAAGATATTTCAGTTTGGTATCTTCAATTTCACCGGTAGCAATCTTAGCGATATGGGCGGCCCGACCTACAACATCGGCGGGACGTTTCTCGCCTTACGGACCTTTTGGCATAACTATCTGTAAAACCTTCAAAAATTGTCTAATTTATAAACTAATAAAACCTTTCAAGAGAAGTCAACCCTATAATTCCCTGACAGAATAGCAGGTACATTATAAGTTTGACAAACAAAAATAACCTTTGCTCAAAATTCAAACTGAGACACTAACGGGATTTTGATTTTATAAAATTTGCTTGAAAACAGTAAAAGGTGTCATGGTCAAATCAGGCATATCACCGAAAATCCGTCCAAAACTCCCGCACCGGCAGCCCAGTATACTCCACCAACAAATCAACATCACCCCGAAACCTCTCCCTAAGCATCTCCCTCGTCCCCGGCGCCATCTTCTCCTTCTTCAAATTCGCCTCCAATATTTTCCGATATATTCGCTTGGAAGCAGCATGAAAAGGGGTCAACTCGAACACATCTTTGATCTTCCTAACAATCAATTCATCCATCAAAACCCGTGTAGTTATTCGATGCAACAAACGATTTTTGGGATACCCTGATTTATTCTTGTGTAAATTCCCCAATCCCTCCGGGAGAGGATCCAGGTTCAGGAAATTCAAAATCTTTTCTTCCCACTGCCCTGTTACAATGTCTTCCTCAAATAACAGAACTAAAACCCGCTCAAAGTTATCCATATAGGCCTTGACCCGTTCTGCATACAATCCACCTCTCACGTAGAACCACCCCCAGGCCCAGTTTTCAGCGCGGCGCTCTTCTTCCGTATTCAGGGCGTCTTCAAAACTCAATTTCTCCCGGCCATCCCGTATCTTGTGCAGATAACTCGAATATGCACGGTCTATGGGGTTGCGTAAAACGATAATAATCGGGACTTGCGCATCTTTTTCATTGAGAATTTTGGGGACGGCATTCTGGTAATAATAGAGATAATCGGGTGAAATATCTCCACAGAGTTGATCTGGTTTGGCCTTCTTAAACAGCCTTCGATACTCTTCCAAAGAGTGGGTTACCTTATTCGCATACTGCGGTCCGGGGCCTGCGAATTCACCCCGCGTACAGGAAAAATACCGACACTCCTTGCGCTGCGGAATAAAGATTCCGGGATGCCTGCTGAGAGCGTCGAACAGCGTCGTTGTTCCTGATTTTGCCGCGCCGACAACGCTGCCTTGGCCCGGCGCAGGTACTCATTCACCGCCGGACAGGATATAGCACAACTTCGGGCGGCCTGGCGTTTGCTCAGGCCCTGGCCCCAGCACAACCGTAAAACGTCTTTTATCTTTCTCATGGACAACCTCTTTGCAGGCATCTGCGGCTCCTCCTTTCAATCGAAACAAGGACACAGGATACCCGTGGTTATCCACGTCAAACGCGCCGGCTAGCTACCTCCCTGGGGGTGGCAGCTTTGCCGTGTAATGCGCACTGGTCTTCATTGGCCTCTTCGGACCCGGATATTCTTGCCGGAGAAATTATCGAGAATATTGAATTTTACAGCCTCGATTTTGATAGCAAAAGGGGGTTTTAAGGAAAAATAACAGGCAATAATGGGACATAAACTGAGCAGTAACAAATAGTTAGGGAGGTCCGACCCCTCCCCGCGCGTGCTCACCAGGCAGCGCGCCGTCAATAAAAACGGTATCATTTGTTGAAGATATCTGCGCAGGGGAACAGAAGGACAAATGGCGAAATACAAATTCACGAGTTATTTTGAAAATGAAGTTTTGAGGAAACGCCCCTATTTGAAAAGGGAATGGTGTATTCATGTATTGGAAAATGCCTGTCGGTCTGAACCTCAAGAGTATAATCGATACCGATTTTGGGCTACATTACCGGAACTTGATGGCAGATACTTGAGGGTGATTACCCTTGAGGATAAACTGACCATACACAACGCTTTTCCAGACAGAGGATTTAAACCGTGAAAATGAACTATCATCCGGAAACGGATTCACTTTATATTGATTTATCAGAGCGGCCTAGTTCGGAGAGTAGAGAAATTTCTGAAGGGATAGTCCTGGACTATGATCCGGAAGGCAGACTGGTTGGAATTGATATTGACAATGCCAGCAACAAGGTTGAACTCAAGAAACTCATCCTGAATAAACTGCCGGGTACAGTGGAGACAATAGCTGCCTGACCAAATTGGTTAGGGAGGTCCGACCCCTCCCGCGCTGACTTCGTAATTGCGCACAATCGCAAAGTCGGACAGCCGATCAAGACACCCGGATAAAAGAAAGGCCCCGGAAAACCGGGGCCTTTTCACTGGGTGCTCTTGGTGATATCCAGACTTGGCTGGAAACCCCGAAAGGTGGCATGAACTCGTAGCTGAACTACACCCTTTTGATGTTCACAAGCTGAATATAGTTCTGCAAAGGTTGTTTGTCAAAACGATTTTTTTATACATTCCTCGACACCCGGGGCAACCGCATACTTTTGTATACTGGATTCAGAAAAATTAGTAACAAACAGTTAGGGTGGTCCGACTCCTCCTCAGCCTATTAATTTACTGGTTCCGGACATCGGCCCTCTAATCCGAGGTAATTTAACATAGTTAATTGCACGTTATGTGATAATTTGCGAAAAATTCACGAATACTGCTATAATTATGCAACCCAAATGACTTGAAAGGAATAAGCCAATGCTATTACGTTTTGCTGTAGCAAATCACCTTTCCATTCGCGAGAAGCAGGAATTGTCCTTTGCCGCATCTTCGTTGAGAGATCGAAGCGATGGGCTAATTGACTGCAAAGCCGTGCCGAGCGGGTCTGTTTTACCCGCGATAGTGATCTATGGCGCCAATGCATCAGGCAAATCCAATCTCGTGAATGCGATAGCCGCCATGCGGAAAATGGTGTTGCGGTCGCACACCCACGGTGAACCCGGTGGTGGTGTACCACGCGACGCATTTAAGCTTGACTCGACTTGTTCGCAAACCCCGTCCAAGTTCGAAATCGACTTCGTCATCGATGAGGTAAGATACCATTATGGATTTGAAACCACGGATGAAGTTTTTGTCGTGGAGTGGCTATACGCTTTTCCCGGGGCACATCGCAGAAGAATGTTCGAGCGCGACAATAGCGAATTCAATTTTGGACGCTGGTTGAAGGGACAAAACAACAACATTGCCAAATTGACCAGACCCAACAGCCTGTTTTTGTCAGCGGCCGCACAGAACGGTCATGAGCAGCTATCAAAGATATATGAGTATTTCAGGTCTGTCAGAACGACTTCAATACAAGATGGAGCGGCTTCAGCGCGATTTACAAGAGATGATCCGGATAAACGAGTGATCGATTTCTTAACATTGATCAATACTGGAGTTATTGGCTACAGAAAACGGGAACATGATATGCCGGAGTTTCAAGAAGTAATTCGCGAGGTGCTCGCTTCAGTTAAAGCTTCATTTAATAAGGTCTCCGATGCTGCCATAAAAATAGAACCCGCCAAGCATGACAGGCATGTTGAAATTGAACTGGCTCATCGTGGTCAACAAGGCGAACCGTTTTATCTTGGCCTGGAGTCGGAAAGCGCCGGAACACGGCGGCTATTGACAGTGCTCGGTCTGGCATACCAGGCACTGGATAAGGGTGCTCTGCTATGCATAGACGAAGTGGATACAAGCCTGCATACCTATGCCAGTGAAGCGGTAGTGAAGTTATTCTGCCGGCCAGACATAAACCGAAACGGCGCGCAGCTTATTGCGACAACGCACGATACCAACCTGATGAATTCGTCCGCACTGAGGCGCGATCAACTTTGGTTTATCGAAAAGACCCCGGAGGGAGCCACGGAGCTTTATCCGCTGACCGATATTCGAACGCGCAAGGGCGACAATATTGAGTTAGGGTATCTGCAAGGCCGGTTTGGAGCGCTGCCAAGTGATGACATACCATTGCCCCTTCATGAGTCGAATTGAATGGCGCGCCGCAAGATACCTCCAATCCAGCGGCGACAATCGCGTAGAGAACCGAAACGACGTTTTTTCCTGTTTTGCGAGGGTAAGAATACGGAACCGGCGTATTTTCATGCGCTCAAACTGACTTTGACCGGGACATTAATTACTGTAGAAACCAGACCGGGAGTTGGCGTTCCCAAGACTATAGCAACGGAGGCAGTTAAATTTGCGCAATCTCAGGGGTTGACCAAAAAAAGTCGACGCAAAAAGAATTCGTTTGAAGAGAACGACGAGGTGTGGGCTGTATTTGACCGGGATGACCACCCAAATTTCGACGAAGCGGTAAGTCAATGTGAAGCTAATGGCGTAGGAGTTGCACGCTCTAACCCTTGTTTCGAGCTTTGGCTAATCCTGCACGAAAGGGATTATGATCGATTCGACCACCGTGCTGCTGTGCAGAGAGAGCTGAAGAAGCTGCGGCCGGAATACGACAAGCGTAGAGGAAAGATCCCGGATTGCGACGACTTGGTGACCCGTGTGGAATTGGCGGAAGAGCGTGGAAAAGTCCTGATAGAGCGTCGTGAGGAGGAAAGGAAGCCTCACGGTAACCCTTCGACAACTGTTGGTATGTTGACTTGTGCGATCCGGATAGCCGATAAATCTGCCCGGAGGTAGCAATAATAGGTTGCGACGCCCTAACCAGTTTCGGACGGCGGCCTGTAATGCACAGGCACATTTACCAAAAAAGCAGAGTTTGACCCTCGATATCCCATTAAGCACAAGTCGATATCGCCTTCGCCGGTATTCAGTTCGGAAACCTGCATTGATATTTCCGGGAAGACGTCACGTATCCGGTCCAGAAAGTTATTTTGGTCTTCCTTCCAAGTAATGACGTGCAAGGTCTTACCCGTCTGCGATGGTAGTTGCCCAAGCGCAAAATGAGGTATTCGGCCTCGCATATTCTTCGTTGAATCCACAATAAAAAAGGAAACAACCACCATCTTCTCTCTATGGCCGACGATAATCAGTTCGTCCTTGGTACTCTCAGAGGGTTCAGGACTTTTGCCACCCCCCACGGCGGGGAACAGGAGGCTGAATGATGCGATGGCGTCCTGTTCAAATTCTGGTTCAGACCAGACCGGCCCGAATCGGCTCTGGCCACTGACGTGTTTCGCCGTTTCACTGGACATGGAAATGTGTTGCCTCCCTGACGCGTGAAGACTGACCTTTTCTGCGTTTGGATTATCACGACGGTAAATATACGCATCCCCCTTATTATTGGTATTGACCCCCCAGCGATGCGAAAACACGCCATCGCTTCTCCAAACCGAAAAGTTGATCGGCGCCCGTGTTAAAGGGAAGACAAAGTCCTTATCGCTGTGAGATATGGACAGAACCTGTATTGAGTCGGTCTCAAAGTTTAGCTGGTCGAAGTCGAAGTCACTCAGTTTTGGCATAATGTCTCTGAAACCCGGCCCCGCGTCAGGTCATCCAGTTCGTGTTGCTCGAAGGTCGTTGGGAACCACTTTCGCGGTATAATCACGTTCAAATCATCCAGCCCGGTTGCATTCCTGTACCACGTCGGAATGCCTAATAGATCCTCCTCGCAGATAAGCGGCTGACCCTGCGGCGGCATCCCCACGTCGGGCCAATGGTCGTCATCATGTTTTACCGGATACACCCGCCAGAGAGAGCCACTGGGATCTACCAGATAAATATCGTCCGGCACCTCCTTCCGTCCGTCCAGTAATGCAGGAAGATAGCGACCAATCTGGTCATTGAGCGTCATGAATGAATCAATGGCTTCCAGTATCAGTACCGTTCGAGCGCCTTCGTCCTTGCAATGTTTGAGTTTCGGACACTTTTTGTCAAACGCCCGTTGCAGCCGCCTGAAATAACGGTCGTTTCTTTCATCTTCCTCCAGGTAGTTGTACCACAGCACAATAGTCCCCGGCTTGCGCCCTGCGGTATGCAATGCGGGCGGCCAGAGTTTTGTCCGCATCAATTTGATTTCATAAGCAGTACCCAGCGGCGTGCCGGTTACGCAGTCATCGTGCCAGACTTTGCTGCGTATGGGTGCGAACAGGGGTCTAAAAAGGTCTGTGTTCCTCCTATGCATACGATACGCGCTCTCTCGAATCCACTTGTCAAGCGTGTTCAACATCCGCTCCCTGTCTTTCCTTTTTTCAGGGAGGCAGACATCCAACGGCACCTGCAACTCGTAGTAAACCGGTCCCGGTAAGGGGTCCGTAAACCGTTCCTTGATAAATTTTTTTAGCTCTCCGATTGAGATACTGGCCTTGATCTGGTTATCAAACGACTCAACACGCGTGTGTTCGATAGCGTAGTTTTGATTGCCCAGCTGCAGGCGCAGTTCAACGGGCGGGCCGACACCATTAATTTCGGGATGACGAATTTCGGTGCGTGACTTGCCGGTCCATTTCTCAAGATGCCGTATCACGGCGTCGCACGCCATACCCTCATTATTTGGAATATTCACGACCCGTACTCTTTGCTGAAATTATGGTAGTAATCCGCATAGCGCGGATGCAGGGCTTGCCGCCGCTCTTGCCCGGTTCGATGGCAGTGAAATCCTGGTAGTTCATCATTTCCCTTGTTATATTTTATTCGGATTCGTCATTTCACCCAGGCCAGGCATAGTTGGTCCCGAGTCTCCCGCAAGCAATCCTGTCTCTGACCGACTGAACAGCGCCTGTAAAACTATATCTCTTGATGTCTCATCAATCTTTTTCTCATTAATCAACGACAAGTACAGGTAGGTAAGCTGCTCTTTTTCTTCGGCATCGCGCATCAAATGAAATGCGCTGAATGTAAGTCGAGACAATGTCCTGATGAGGAAGGCGTATACGGCCAGGATTGTGCCAAATATTACAATTCCCTGTAGCGTATTCAACTGCACCGCCATTTCGCGGCCCACAAGCCAATTAATATAGAACCAAGCCAACAAACCTGTTCCGAGCAGCAGAAAACTAATCAAAGCAAACAACCCGTTACGCCCTTGGCGGTCGAATTTTTCGGCGGTCTTTCTCCAGTATTCTGCCGGTCCCGCCAGTCGTAGTTTTTCCTCGTATGTTTCTTTCAAACCCATAATTTCCTTTTTGCAGCCGTCCATATATTCGTCAAAATCACCCTGAATCTTTTTCTGCCGGGTTTCCCATTCCTGTCTGGTTTCATCATTCCATGAATTGAAATCGTCTTTAAAGCCCTCCACCTCGTCAATCAGGCTGTTACTGGTTTTTGCAAGCTGGTTCCGCAACTGGCCGATTGATATTTTTTCAGCTTTTCTTCTTTTGATGATGTCCGAGTCTTGACGCAAAAACTCATAAGCCAACATGACACCGTAAAACCACGCGCCATTTTGTATATTACTAACATCCTTGCTAAGGACATAGGCAATGAACGCGCTCGCCGTAGTTGCTCCGTGCTCCCTATGGCATTGAGCGAACACTTCTGAATACGGATGACTGCTCCATAGCCAATTTCCTATTTGGTTGAGGCTGTTCTGTATCTCCCGTTCGAGCCTCCCCTGATCCCAATCGTCATTTTCACCATGGTGCTTGATACTGTTGACGGCATTCTCCAATCCAGTGTAATTTCTTATGAGACCATGTATTTCTCTCTGTCCGGCGCCGTCTCTTGCATGGAGCGATTCATGCTGTTTTTTCCAATAACTTGCTTCCTTCTCAAGAAATGTGAGTAGTGTTCTTAATTTTTCAAACTCCCAGGACTTGCCTGAGACATCCTCGATGATGACTTTTATTTGCCTGTTCAATTATCTGCTCCGGTGGTTAATGTTTTTCGGTGTACACTGCGTCTCCCCTGATAAGTAGCTACCATAGCATAGCCTGACAAAGGGGTTTCTGTTGAGACAGCAAGTTGGCCCGGTCTTGCTATTCCAATTTGGCTTTGGGGTTATTGGGATGCAGCTCTTAATTCCATAAAGCAACGATACTTCCGCTCTAACCGTTCCGACCCCTTCCGCAGTTCCTCAAAAGAGAGACTTAAAATAAACAGTGCAAAAAAACAAAAGAAGTTTCATACTCCCGCCTGACGCACCCCGGTTAAACAGGTTCATCAAAGGAGCTTGATATGTTTAATATACGAGCGCACAAACAACCCGAAACGGACGAAGAACGCCCTAAGATATACGTCACCTACAGGGGGGCGCGTTACGTCAAAGCAGATGAAGTGCTCCGTAGCAAAAGAGCGCGCGCCCAAATCGATGCGCTGGCGAAGATAGACTTCAAGCGGTCTTCAACCGTAGCGCCTTCTAAAGAACCGACTCAGTAAACCTGTATTATCATTCCGTAGGGACACGCCTTGACTCTTGGGTGGTTTCTTATCCCCGCCGTTACGGGCTACTGGTTTCTGGCACACTTGCACCTAACACGTTATGGCGCCTTGCGTGATTCAGGTTATGAGCTCTTTTTTCGCGCCGCAAATGAATTTAGAGGTTGTCCTCTTCTTGCGCGACTCTGGCAGTCAATTTATACTAACTGATCATATCACCCAGCATAATTGAGAGAGACATCAACATGAGTAACAAGCCTCAGCATGTGGTTCCTAACGGTTCCAAGTGGAGTGTCCGAAAGGCAGGGTCAAGTCGCGCCACTAGCACGTTTGAGACTCAAGGAGAAGCTATAAAAGAAGGCCGAAAAATCGCGAGAAATCAAGGAACGGAATTGTTCATTCACGGACGTGATGGAAGAATTCGCGAGCGCGATTCTTATGGAAATGACCCTGTGCGCCGCAAAGGTTAAGTTTTGACCGAGACAGATTTCGACAAGAGTGTTTTCATTAACTGCCCGATTGATGATGACTTCGCCCCATTGCTGGAAGTTATCATGTTCTGCATTGTGTACGCAGGTCTTAAACCCAGACTTTCGAGTGAGAGACTAGATAGCGGTGAAAGTCGTCTGGACAAGATTATCGAATTAATATCGTCATGCGCGTTCTCAGTTCATGATCTGAGCAGATGCAAGGCAAGGGAAGCAGACGAGTTTTTCCGGATGAACATGCCGTTTGAATTTGGTGTAGATATGGGTTTTCGTCGATCACCGGATGTGCGCACAGACCGAAAAAAATTTATTATCTTCGAAAAAGAGCAGTACGATTTAAAGGAAGCACTTTCAGATATAGCGGGATTCGATGTCGAATTTCATCAAGATGATTTCCAGCTTGTAATCAAAAAACTCAGGGATTTTCTTACCGTGGAAGTGGGCTGTGAGCTTCCTGGCCCAACAAATCTAGTAGGCGAATATGTTACGTTTTTAGGCTGGATGAGTGAGAAGAAAATGTCGCAAGGCCTTACCGAAAAAGAGGCGCTTGAATTACCGACCCAGGAACGATTGAAAGAGATGTTTGAGTGGAAGAAAAGTGGATGTCCATCGGAACTGGTCTAACCTGGTGAGATCGCGAAAGTCTAGTGTATAAACTTCTCCTGCCAGATTTGTTTTCCATCTGTCAATGTCTCCATGGGGGTTCGCCCACAGCACATTTTTCCCTGATGGGTACGTTCATTATTTGTCTATAGTGTGACCAGCCGGCAATACCTGGCGAGCTAGCTCAACACGATTAAGCCACTTGAATTGTGTGCCCTTGAGTGCCGCGTAGTAGAGGTTGAAACTGTCAACGTAAACTCTGGTTCGCATAGTCGTCCATGGATGAAAAAAAGCAAGGGCCGCTCCGAAGAAGCAGCCCTTGAGCCGACAGCACGCTGCCGGCGGGTATCTAAGCGTATTCTGGCACCAAATCGGTGTATTTACAAACGTCTGTCCTGGTCTTCATTGGCCTCCCCGGACCCGGAAATTTTTGCCGGAGAAATAATCGACAATATTGAATCTTACGGCCTCGATTTTGATAGCCAAAAGAGGGTTTTAAGGAGAAATAACAGGCAAAAGTGGGATATAAACTGATTAGTAACAAAAAGTTAGGGAGGTCCGACCCCTCCTCGGCAATCGTACTTGGGGGTGGCAGCTTTGCCGTGTAATTGGTGGCAGCTTTATTGTGAAATATGTAATCGAGCTGTGCTTACTCACTTCTGCGCTGGAGAAAATGGTGTGCTTAGGGTTTCTTTGTCCACCTTTTTGTTTACTACCTGCCCCATTGTCTCAATAAGATCCGGGAGCAGAATTGATTCATGGCCCTTCTCTTTTCTCAATCGGTCAAACGCATTCCGCACATTCTCATCTTCGTAAAATACCGCTTCCGCGTGATTTATTGCAGAAAAGAAAGGGGCTTGGTCTTCCGATAAGTTCCCTGTTAGCCTGAAAGATTCGGCGCATACTTGGTAAAAAGCATCAATTTTTTCTTTTTTCTTACCTATCGGTGTCTGTATTCTATGTGCCGCCCAAACAACAAGCGCAAAGGTGGCAACCATGGCTACCCATATATACATCCATGAAATATTGCCCACATAGCCTAACAGACCCGTCACAATGGACACTCCAGTAGAGGGCGCGATTATGCTCCATACCCAATGTGCCCGTTCTGCGACAGAAAGAAACTTGTCTGCTTTTTTCCACATATATCACATGTTAGAATATCCTCGTCTGTTGCGTCAAAGGGATAAAGGCGTTAATTGATGCTTACATGACTTACAGGATTGTTTTTGCAGTCAAAAAGTGCGTTTTAAGCCTTAAAATAGGCGTTTAATCATCCCATTATCCTGCATAATCAATGGGTTATGTTGGTCCAATCCCATCCATAAAGAGACAGGGAAGACGAAAAGTTGAAAAGTCGAGTCTAGACATTGCATGAAAGAAGTATATTAGCCCACTATGTTTAATCAGATACCCGTATTTGAAGAGAGATTAATATGAGCACGGTCTCAGCATCACTAACAAAATGGTTTTCAAAACGTCCCAAGTGGCTCCAGATCGCTGCAACCCAACTTTTTCAACAAGGTGAGTTTACAGACAATGATGTCTTTGAAATTACAAAGCTATGCCTAAAAGAAGCCGAAGGAAAGCTATCAAAAACCATTTTTTCTTTTCCTGCTTCTGCATTTTCCCAAGGTACGGTGGGCAACCTACGCTTGTGTTCTATTAGTAACGTAGAGGGAGCGAACGCTCTTGCTCCAAAAAAACCTCTCGAATTTGGAAAAAGCAATCTCACGGTTGTTTACGGAAAAAATGGCTCAGGGAAATCCGGTTATGTCAGGCTTCTTAAGCATATTTGCGGTGCCCGCGAGCCGGGTACTCTACACGGTAATGTCTATAAAACTAGCACCACCGCTCAGAAAGCATGCATTTCATTTGAGCAGGATGGTCTTCCAAAGAGCCACACTTGGGTTGGACAAGGCATCTGCGATGACCTCAATAATGTTGATATCTTTGATACGTCATTCGGCAAGGTCTTTGTCAATAGTGAAGATGAGGTAAGCTATGAACCGCCAGTTTTATCCTTTTTCAGCTTACTCATTGAGTTAAGCGAAGATGTTGCAGCAGCTCTGGATGCCGAAACCAACCAGCAGCAGTCAAAAAAACCAAATTTACCACCCGATAAGAAAGCGACCACGGAAGGTATATGGTATGCGTCTATAAGTGCCGAGACCACTCCCGAAGACATCGGCAAACATTGTGTATTTACCAGCGTGGACGAAGCCGAAATTCAAGCGTTGCAACTCCGGCTCGCCGAACAATCACCGGTAGAAAGATCAAATCTTCTCAGGAAACAGAAGCAATATATTGACACTCTTGTTCAGGATGCTCGAAAGTATCTTGAGCAGTTATCCGATGAAAATTGCAACCGGATCATTTCAGCCAAAAGGAAGTCAATACACAAAAAGACAGCAGCGGATATTGCTGCAGAGAGTGTATTTTCAGGCAGTGAACTGGAAGGCATAGGAGCCGACATCTGGAAAGAATTTTGGGAGGCAGCTCGGAGTTATTCAATATCAGTTGCCTACAAAGAGAGAGAATATCCGAATGTGTCTGAGGGCTCGCGTTGCGTCCTATGCCATCAAACCTTGAGCCAGGAAGCAAAAGAACGATTGGTATCCTTCGAGAATTTCGTGAAGGGCGAAATGCAGAAAGCCGCAACAGAAGCGGCTAAGGAATATGAGACTGCTGCCCAATCTGTTGAGGAACTTCCCACACAGGAGTCTTTGAAAACAAGAATTGATGCAACAGGTATACAGAAGGATGAATTTACAGGAAAGTTGGCGGAGTTTTTTACGAAATTAAAGAACAGGAAAAACGAGCTGTTCAAGACCGATTCCGAAGAAGCGGTTTCCGCTTCTTTACCACCCCTAAACTGGATTGAAGATGCGAATAATCATTCGATGAGCCTCGATGAACTGGCAGTAAAATTCGAAGAAGATGCCAAGGCTGACAATCGTGATGAGATCAAGAAAAAGCTGAACAGTCTACAAACCAGAAAGTGGTTGTCAGAGCACCGGGCCGCTATTGAAGAAGAAGTCAACCGCTTAAAGTTGCTGAATCTTATCCAAGAAGCGAAGAAATCCACTAATACCAAAGCGTTGTCTCAGAAGAAAGGAGAACTGGCAGAGGCATTGATCACAAATGCTTTTGTGCAAAGGTTTAACGCAGAACTCAAGGTGCTTCGCGCATCTCAGGTCAAAGTTGAACTTGTAAAATCAAAGGTCATCAAGGGACGCGTTCTTCATAAACTTCAACTACGAGGTGCCTCTCAGGGTGCAATCACCGATGTCCTCAGCGAGGGGGAAAATCGAATAGTTTCCATTGCAGCATTTTTGGCTGATGTTACAGGAAAAAGCAATCTGGCTCCGTTTATCTTTGACGACCCCATATCCTCACTTGACCAAACCTATGAGGAAGCTGTGGTTCAAAGGTTGATTGAATTGTCTCAGCAAAAGCAGGTTATTGTCTTTACTCATCGCCTCTCTTTGCTGGGAACTGTCAAGCATTTTGCTGAAAAGAAATCAATAAGGCCCGATATAGTTAGCATTCGTTCAACAGATTGGGGCACTGGAGAACCAGCATCGATTCCCTTGTCACAGAGTGACATTAAAATTGCTTTGAATACTCTTCTAAATCAGCGATACCAAGAAGCAAAGGGAGTGCATGAGGACGGCGAATTTGAAAATGCCGAGATCTTGCTAAAGTCAATATGTAGCGAATTCAGAACACTTTTGGAGCGTTCTATTGAAAATGATCTGTTGTGTGGGGTGGTTCAAAGATTTCAGCGCCCAGTCCATAGCCTGAAACTCAAGGCTCTGGCTAAGCTGAAGAGCGAGGACTGGAAGCTACTAGATTCACTAATGACAAAATATTCTGGGTTTGAACACTCCCAACCTACAGAATCGCCAGTAGAGCTCCCTAGCCCAAAAGAGCTACATGACGATATGATGGCACTGAAAAATTGGCGCGAAGAATATGCTAAACGTCCTATCTCTGCTACAGTTGGGTAATTGCTCGGAAGGTGATTTTTGTTTGGTTTTGCCAGCATCATCGCGTTAGGATGAGTTATCCAAATCATGTTATCTCCCCGAGCTGCCTACTAAGTTGCCGTAGAAATAAGACTGCCCGCTTTTTTAGGTGCGGCATTGTCTTGGGAATCCCGGAGACCCGTTGGTTTAAGGCAGGCCGCTTTGCCACGGATTCAATGCTTACATGGCTTAGCGGGTTGTTTTTGCGGTCAAAAAGTGCGTTTTAAGCCTGAAAACAGGCGTTTAATCGTCCCTTTATTCTGCATAATCAATAGGTTATGTTGGTCTGACCCCATCCCAACAAACGGCATTGAAGATGCGGAGCGGGCCATTAAAGCGTTGAGCGGTGTTGTCGGTAAGCGGCTAACGTATCAAACGGCTGGTTAGGCCGGAAACAGTTGAATTAAGCGACAAGATTCGCGAAGATAAACCCTGAAAAGCGAAAAGGCGGTCTCTGGAAAGACCGCCCCCCTGAAACCCTGCGCAAGCAGGAGTGTCTGATCGGACATTATGAAGTATAACATCTTCATTCCTGCCGCCAAGATTTTCCGCTTGCGCCTTCATGCTGTACTACGGCAGGAGGCAAACATGACGATAACCGTCAATGCTGGTCCAGAAGGCCAGATGCATCACTTTAACGGCCCTGACGTTGAATATCGTCAGCCAGTCAAAAGACAATCGGAACTTGAACCAGAGCCCGAACACAGCCCGCCAATCAGGATCAGTCCACGGATAGCTGACGGGTTTGCGACAGCGGCCTTATCCGGCATTACGGCAGAAATTCAACAGGCTGCGCGGGCTATAACACAGGATAGTTTTGCTGAAGTAAATCGGCTGGCGAGAGAATTGAACCCGGTGATGGAGATTCAGCAGGCTATGCAGTCCGTAAAGCCGGATAGCTTTGTCACTGAAATAAACCGATTGGCGAAAGAATTGAATCCGACATCGGAAATTCAAAAGATGTTGGATGATACGGTTCAGCAAGCAGTAGCCATGCCGGACATGGGCTTGGACTTGCCAAGGCTTGATCAGATAATCCCGATTGACCTGGCCGAGTTACGAAAGGCCACAGATAGTTTGTACTTTCTTGACGAGTTAAGTTGTCTGCAGGATGTATTCCATGAGTTCAGATAAAGCCGCAAAGAAGCAGCATAAGCAATTCGTTGAAACGGCCCGCAAGTTGGGCTGTGACGAAGATGAAGGCCGGTTTAACGATAGGCTATAGAAGATCGCAAGGCACGAACCGCAGAAGAAGAACAGCAAGAACACGGGAACATCATAAGCACGCGCTGTTTTATCACCAACCAAAATCAAACCTGCTGTCGAAATCAGGCAAGCCAAAACGGTGACTACAATATGAAGCCCCGCGTTCCTGTGCGGGGCTTTTAATCAATAACAACGTAGGTAGGAGGAAGTAATGGGTAAAAGAAGGAGTTATACTGACGATTTCAAGAATGATGCCGTGCGTCTGGCTCTGGAAAATAAGAATGCAAGTCTAGTCGCGCGGGATCTTAAAATGCCGGAAAGGACATTAAGGGGCTGGGTCAATCTGCACAAGAAACAAACATCAAGGTCTTAAACTAGGAAATTCTGGGAGATTTTAGGTCAAAATGTATGGAATACGGCAAACCTTTCCAGCAGAGACTGTAATGGCACCGAGATGAATAGGTTTCGACTGATTGACTATGATGAAGGCGGACCGAAGACTGGAAAGGAAGGTGATATTCGACTTGTCTGTAACACGGAGGAAGGGGATAGAGTTGCGATTTGGGGGTCTGACCATGAGCGCTATAATATTGATGCTGTCCTGAAAGCAGGGCTACCGTGTACTATTGTTTGTGACACGATTCAGCCTGCTGATTGGAGCACTAAATACAACCATACACATTGGGTGCCGGAAGCAAACAGGTTATTGATTGAAACCTAGCACAGTTAGGTATATTAATCCCTTAATTTGAGTTATTTTCGATAAGGACGAGCCGTTGGATAATATGGATCATATTTACGAGTAAGTTCCATACAAAATGCCAATCTCCTTTGGTATGTTAAGCTAGCTTTATTGTCAGGATCGTCTTGCATCCCTTCATGCACACAATTATCGGCCATCCTTCGTATATACGCTTCATACTCTAATGAACCTGGGGCAACTCTTTTTTCTTGGTTACGAGCAGTATCAAAGTACACAAAGCTGAAAATAGCAGTCAATACAGCACAGAAAACAAAACGATCTTTCCATTTTGAGCGCATAGTTCACAACCGTAGTCGTGCACTGCTGGTTTGTCAAATATAATATTACCCAAAAAATACACAAGGGCAGGCAGACGTAATTAAGCGTTTTCAGAGAGAAGATTAATTGTAATCCTACCGAAAATCCGTCCAGAACTGGTACACCGGCAGTCCGGTGTACTCCGCCAAGAGGGCAACATCGTCCCGAAACTTCCCCTTAAGCATCCGCCGCGTCCCCGACCCCATCTCCTCCTTCCTCAAATTCCCCTCCATCACCTTCCGATAAACCCGCTTAGAACGGGCATACAACGGTGTTGCCTTAACGACATTCTTGATTTTTCTGACAATCAGTTCATCCGTTATCAGCCGGTGCAAGATGCGATTTTGCGGATATCCTGAAACATTCACATGTACTTCGTCCAGGTCTTCCGGGAAAGGGTCCAGGTTCAGGAATTTCAACACCTTGCCCGTTGCCCGACCCGTTACGATGTCTTCTTCAAACAGGAGGAGCAGCACCCGTTCAAAATTGTCTATGTACGCTTTGACCTGTTCGACGTATAACCCGACATCCACATAGCTCCAACCCCAAGTCCAATTTGCTGAACGACGTTCGCCCTCCGCATCAAGGGCGTCCTTCAATCTCATTAGTCTGATTAGTGTGTCCTATTAAACCGTTTTGTTAGCAATACCGCTTACAGGCCGGTCCAGCTGTATCACCACCATCCAAGCTTGTCTCTTGATAAACGGGAGACGCAAGAGAATTCTGTCGAAAAATTCCAAGACGGTCAGCAGCCCCTTGAACCCTAGTAATGCCCGGAAGGGGACAGCCATTAATGTGCAAAAGGCATAGTAGTGAATACGTGCCTCATGGAAGTATCCCGCGACGGTCTCCAGATCACTCGCCAGAAGAGGATGTTCATCCTCGGTTCGCATCTCGGGCGTCAGCTTGCGGTAGAGGTTGATCAGCCAATTGTGTCCCAGCGGCTCCCGGAAGACGGCACGGCCTTCAGGTTTGAGTACGCGAATCAGTTCATGGCAGGTGTTCTCGAGGTTCAGGTGGTGCAGAATGCTGTTGCCGCAGACTATATCGAAATGGTTATCCGGAAATTCCAGTTGTTCTGCGTTCATTACCTCAAAGGTGAGTTTGTCTTGCAGCCCTTCTTCGCGTGCCAGAGTTCTTGCCTGCCGGATCCCTTCGGCGGAGATATCAATGCCGACAACGTCCGCGCCGTGACGAGCCAGGGTAAGGGCAGACTTGCCCTTGCCGCACCCGTATTCAAGTGCATTTTGACCTGTGCAGTTATCGTCGATCAGTGCCCTGTAATGTCGGCCCGCTGCTGTATTGACTGAGTAGAACTTGCGAGCACGGCGCGCACGGGTGTTTTCGGAAAAGTGTTGGTCAAAGAATACAGCTTCTCATTTCAGGCGAGCGTTTTTCATGAGCGTTAGGGAATTCGGGATAGTAGGGATGTCTTACTGAAAATCCTTCCAGAACTCGTACACCGGGAGTCCGGTATACTCCGCCAGCAGGTCAACATCGTCCTGAAATTTCTCCTTCAGCATCTGCCTCGTCTGAGGGGCCATGTCCACTTTCTTCAAATTCATTTCCCGTATTTTTCCGTAAATTCGCTTTGCTCCAGGGAATAAAGGAGTCATTTTGATCACATTCTTGACTTTTCTGACTATCAGTTCATCCAACAAAACTCCCATAGTCATTCGATGCAATAACCAATTTTTTGGATAACCCGAACGATTAGCATGTACATTGCTCAGACTTTGCGGGAGAGACTCGAGATTCAAAAAATCCAGGATCTTGTTGGTTGCCTGGCCCGTCACGATATCTTCTTCAAACAACAGCACCAAAACTCGATCAAAATTGTCCATATATGCCTTGACCTGCTCGGCGTACAATCCAATGTCTACATAGCACCAGTCCCAGACCCAATGCGCTGAAATACGTTCTGCTTCCGACTCCAGGGCATCTTCAAAAGTCAATTCTTCCCGTCTTTCTCGAACCTGCATCAGGTAGTTGGAATAAGCACGGTCTATGGGGTTACGCAAGACAATAATGATAGGAACCTGCGCATTGATTTCATCAAGAATCTTAGGGACGGCATTCTGGTAATAATAGAGATAATCAGGAGAAACATCGCCACAGAGCTGACCCGGTTTGGCTTTTTTAAACAGACCTTGGTACTCCTCTAGGGATTTAATATATTTATTTCCCCCTGTTGCTCCGGGTCCCACGTAATTACCAGCCATACAAGAAAAATATTTACACTCTTTAAGCTGCGGAATAAAAATCCGGGGGTGCTTACTAAGAGTCTCGAATAGCGTCGTTGTTCCTGATTTTTGTGCGCCAACAATAAGGAAATCGACTGGATTAATTTGGCTCAATGTTTTAGGGTCCAGTGCTAAAATCACAATTACTCTTGGCAAACACCGCCAGCGACAAGCGTCTTATACAAGTTGGCCATCGTAGCTGCTGTGGTTTGCCAAGTATAACGTTTGGTAACCAGTTTACGCCCCTGCTGCCCCATGCGCCTGCACAAATCAGCATCAGATAAGAGCTTGGTTATAGCCTCGGTAATTGGCGCCTCGTCAGCTTCGACCACAAGGCCTGCCCCGTGTTCGGATACCTCCGGAAACTCACAGCCCTCGGTGATAACAACGGGCAGTCGGGCGGCCATTGCTTCAAGTACGGCTATTCCCAAAACATCCGAATGTGACGGCAACACAAAAAGATCGGCACAACTCATCGCTGCCAGTTTGTCCTCGCCTGTCAGCAACCCTGTAAACACCGTCCGATCCAAAAGATTTTCAGAACTCAAGATAGCTTCCATTTTTTCCCGGGTACCGAACTTGTTTGGCCCCACGACCAGTAACACGGCGTCCTCAAAACGTCTGGCAATGGTCGAAAAGCTTCGCGCAAGTATATCCAATCCTTTCTTGGCGTGTAACCGACCTAAAAACAGGATAATGCGTTTCCCTTTTAATACGGGAAAGCGCTGTATAAACTCTGCTCGGTCGGGCAGCGCCTCAAACGGCGCAGGCTCAATCCCGTTTGGCGCAAGGATCACAGGTGTTTCATAACCCAACTTGACGGTCTGTTCTTTTTCGGCGCGAGTGATGGCATGTAACGCGTTGACATTCCGCAATATTCTGTCCAGCAAGACCAACCTGTATATCCGCTTCTTCAGTGCTTTCTGCCTGAGGCCCCACTCACTGAGTTCGCTATGAATGGTCAACACACAAGGAAGCTTATGTTTCCTGGCAGCGAGAAAAGCCGAATATGCGGGGTAATGCCATACTCCATGGATATGAATGAGGTCGAAGCTGCCTGCCCTTTCATTTAAAAATCGGGATAACTCCACCGAATAACCTGTCCAAAGCCGTGCCGGAAACCCTGTATCAAAACTGTATATCGGCACACCAGGAGGCGAGATTGGGTTAATGCCCACCCTGTACCCTCGGGTCGTTACAATCTCGCAATTTACACCTTGGCGGGCAAGCTCCGACGTCAGTTCTGATACTGCTACTGTCGGTCCTCCCCATGAAAGCGACATGCTCGGGGTAACGTGAAGTACATTTAACATTTTCCCGGTATTCTGATAATCCACACAGGGCTAAAAGTTACTTCGAGACTGAACCGAATGGTCTGGATTGAGCAAGCCGCGCGTACAATCGTTTACGGGACAGCAAATAACCATGTTTCCAGAAATAATAACCGAGTCCATAAATATGTTTCCACACCAAGCCGGATCCGAGTGAACGGCTCATCCTGCGTTCTTCATGCACGACGGCAGCGTCAGGGTTATACACCACCCGCCAGCCGGCCTGTTGCAGGCGCAGGCATATATCGACGTCCTCCGGGCCGTAAAAGATACGTTCGTCAAGCAGGCCCACTTCCTGCAAGGCGCGACTGCGGATGACCTGGCAGGCGCCGATCACGTAATCCACCTCGCGGATCGTCCGGTGGTCCCAGTCCGCCATTTCCGCTTTCCGGGCTATCTCCTGACCCAGGATCGAAGGCAGGCGCCGGGCCAGCTTATCGATCAGGGTGGGAAAGCGCCGGCACGATAACTGCAAGTTCCCGTCGGCGTCAGTCAGCCTGGGACCGCACAACCCTGCTTCCGGGTGCGCCTCCATGTAACGAATGAGAACGTCCAGTGCTCCCGGTTGCACAACCGTGTCGTCATCCAGGATAAGCGCATATTCGCCCCGGGCAAGTTGAATGCCCTGGTTGCGGGCCGGAGCAACGCCACGATTTTCAAGATTGCACAACAACTGCGCGTCCGGCCGAACTTCCCTGATTACGGCGCAGGTCTGATCCTGTGAACCGTTGTCAATAACAATGACTTCGGAGGGAAACTCGCTCAGCCCCCGGTCAAGAGACGCTAAACAGGCGCCGATCTGCTGCTCGGAATTCCAGGTCAGGATGATGATTGATACGGTGACTTGCTGCACCTGCTTGTCTGCTGTCCCCGGACAAGTTCTGTACAAACCGGATTATATCAGGCTGGGTGTGAGTTTTCTTGCCTCGATGATCGCCCCATATAGCCGTATCAGGTTGAATGCAATATTCAGTTAAATCTCCCTCAAAATTTCCATATACCGCCTCCTGGTTATCCCGGCTGGTAACTACTCGCCCCCTCCCCGCTAATTCTACCTGAATTTACCGGCAAGTTGCG
>JAPPLI010000048.1 GCA_028819495.1 Gammaproteobacteria bacterium
ACTTATCCGGGAAGGGGATACGGGTTTCCGGCCAATCAACCTTGGGAATTTTTGCTACTGATGTCAATAATAAAGAATCAGCGGTACAGATTGCCCCAGGCCTTGCATATCGCCGTTTTGCCCAAGAGGCCATGGCCGCAGCGGGATTCAAAAACCCTGTCGAAGAAATAGACAATCTTTATGAAAAACACTTGCCTTCCAATGAAGCATATCAGGGTGAAGCTGATAAATTTCAAGACCATTATCATGTAGGAATGAGGGTAGCGAAGTACTTGGAAATCATCGAACGAAAGGCGAAAACCCCTGATGAGTATCAGAAATTGTATGAGGCTGGAAGAACAGAGGAAGGCAGAAAACTGCATGGAGGAGAAGAATATATGGAAATCCTCAAAAAAATTCCGGCCTACAGTCCGTCGTCAAAATAAGATTATTTTAAGCGTTACGTGGACGTCCCCGACTATATTCACGAAATGGTCTATACCAAGGCCACATTAAAGGTTGCTTGGGAGTTACTTAAGAATCGCCCCACGAAAAAAGATATTGCGGCGGGTTCATTCGATGATTTAGAAATGAAGCACAACCGTTCCCCTGAGCAATATATTTATGACTCTTATGGCTTAATATCGGATTAATTCAATGCAGGATAACATTCCGGGGGCGATTTACCGCAAATATGCTGAAGCCCATCTCAGCGCCGCAGCTTATAGTGATCCTGTTTCCGTGGTTAATCAGCTATACAAAAAGTATCTTCCCGAGGAAGAACAATACATTTACGAAGCTGAACAGTTTAAGCCCCATTACCAGAATGTTATGGAGAAAGTGGCCTATTTGCAAATCATTGAAAAGTTGGCAGGCGATGACGCAGTTAAATATAAAGAGCTATATGAACAGGGAAAAACCCCGGAAGGCAGGATGACGAATGGGGGACAACTCTACAAAAAAGCTGTTTCGCAAATACCCCAATATGAACCAGGCACTAAAGATAGTTTCTTGCTCCGATTTGATGACTTACCCGAACACGTTCACGAAGCAGTTTATAAAGAAGCCTTCCGAATGGCACGACATCACCTGCAAAGTTCAAGATTGAAGCAGAGCTTATAATTTCTCAAGTTTTGTCGCGATACTCCTTCGGGGAGGCGTCGTAACGCTCCCTGAACCGGCGGCTGAAGTGTGCGGCGTCATTGAAACCGTAGCTGAAGGCGATCTGGGTGATGCTGTGGTCCCGTAGCACCGGGTTTTCCAGCGCTTCCCGGCATAATTCCAGGCGTTTGTTGAGGATATACCTGGATGCGGTTGTTCCGGTGGAAGCAAACAACATGCGCTGGTAACGCTCGCTGATATGGTGATGCCCGGCCACCTGCGCAGGCGTGAGCTGCGGATCGCGGATATTGATCTCGATGTACTGCTTGAGCCGTTCCAGCATGGCGGTCCGAGCCGTGGACTGGCCTCCCAGGTCTCTTAACGAGGTCATCGACCCCAGGGCCAGCGCAACCAGTTCAATGATATGTTGGTTGATTACCCTGCGCTCCTGTGCCGTGAGGATATCCAGCCGTCCGGCAACGGACTGGATGAACTGCGATGCCAGCGCGCCCACGGCGGTCTGCGCGGAAACCCGCAAAGCCGTGATGTTCTCCGGCCTGACAAACTGCTCTGCCAGTGTGTCGTAAGGGATCTGCAGGACGATCTGGCGAAACGGCCGGTCAAAATGCAAGAAGTAGGGACGGGTGCTGTCGTATAAGGCGAAATCGCCCGGATGCAGTTCCGCGATACGGCCATCCTGGTTGATGAAACCGACATCATCCAGTTGCAGGCTCAACAGGAACTCGCTTTCAGTGGATTTGGCAATCTGTTTCCTGGACCGGATAACATGCTGCGGGTCGGCATTCACTTCCGAAACCCATATATTTCCAAGTCCGCTGCCGCGTATTTTCCCCCTGAAGTCCTTGCGTTTTTCAGCGGTGCAGTCCAGTTGCACGAACTCATCGCATATCATGTCAATCCAGTATTCGAGCTGTTCTTTCTCGGCAACGTCCTCTGTCGAACTGATATGCCCTTTGGGAAGCAGGAAGTCAGACATTACAAAATACCGGTATCTACATCTTCAGTTTAGACCATCGCCGGAAGAAAAGTATGGCAACAAACCGGTCCTCTCATGACAATTTAGGTATTCAAAAACATGCGGCCCTTCAGGAAGAACTATCACCTCATGCCAGAGTTTGAGGTCCAACTGAAAATTCAGTTGTTGCACCATCTGGTGGAAACTGCGAAAGATCGCCAAGTGCGTGGGGTGCGACCTGACCCAGGATTCCAGGTGCGCCATGGTGAGAAAATACGCCATACCGAAGGTCTTCGACTGCTTTTCCCCTGACCCGTTCAACTCGTCCATAAAGCGGCAACTTATGCACCCGGTCTCCAAAGGGTTGTCCCGGATGAAATTCATGCCCTCAAGCAACACGGGGTGTACGTCATTCAGGTACAGATCAAGCTCGCTACCCTGACATTGCATCCAGTTCTGCGCCGAGCGGATCAGGCAGATGTTTTCTGGCGGGGTTATCCTTACCCGCTTCCGTTTGCACTCCACTGACGGCAGGGAAACCAACCTGTCACCGATTTTACTGCTGAAGTCATTGTGCTCTGATGCCGTCATGCGGTCGCGCATTCCACCCCAATATCCATGCTCCCGTATCGGGTTGCCAAAGCCTATGGCCAGTTTCGCCATACCGGCGCCATCCTCTGATGAAAACAGGGTCTCCAGGCGTTCTATGGGCGCAAAGATCACCTCGCGCCAGTAACCTGCTACGCCTTCTTGACGCGCAGGATCATCCCACCACTCCATTACCTGCGGCGCAGCTGCCCACCGATTGTAACGCTCCTGTTCCGTCCAGTAACAGATATAAACATGATTCGTATGTCCGGCCTCATCCGTGTAACGGGCCTGTTCATGGTGGAGGGGCGCATTGTCAATGGACAGGAGGGATTGCATCCACCGCTTGAACCCGGCAACGTTTCCATCTCGGTGTTGAACGGCAAAATAACCCACGACTACTGTGCGTACCTGTGGTTTGAATTGCGCCGACCAGGAAGGGTAAGGCGGCTCCCAGTCCTTCGGCATGTTGTTCTGTGGCATATCAGTTTACCAAATCAACCCCTCACTTAACCCAACCACGCTAACCGGAACCACCGACGATGGTCAAAGACTGAACATCATGGGTCATGTCGCTTTCCGCTTCCTCCTCGTTCTCTTGCGCGCGCTGGACAACCTCGACTGGCGTGACGGGAGAAGCGTTCAATATCATCCGGGTCACGTCCGGGCGGGCGTAATGACCGGCCGGGTCGGCAAAAGATTTTGCTATCGTGATCGCGCCGAAATCGACCTCTG
>JAPPLI010000083.1 GCA_028819495.1 Gammaproteobacteria bacterium
AGAACTCCTGGACCGGCTATCCGATGACTGAAGCGGCTGTCCCATGACTGACTGGATCCCTGCGGACTGGCCTGCTCCGGCGCATATCCATGCCGGGACCACGACCCGTTTGAACGGCGCCAGCCGCCGGCCATTCGACAGTTTCAATCTTGCCGCACACGTGGGTGACCGGCCGGATGCAGTTGCTGGAAACCGCCGGCAACTGCGCGACCGCCTGGACCTGCCCGCAGAGCCTGCCTGGTTGCAGCAACAGCACGGTAACAGGGTGATCAGGGTGAAACAGGGCCGGGGCGCGGACGCGGACGGCGCATACACGGACACCGCCGGGGAAGTGTGCGCAGTGCTTACCGCCGACTGCGTCCCATTATTGCTCTGCAACCGCAACGGCGCCGGGATCGCGGCGCTGCACATCGGCTGGCGCGGCCTGTGCAGCAGAGTCATCAGGTCAGGCCTGTCCATGTTAGACGCCGCGCCGCGTGACCTGCTGGCCTGGATCGGCCCCCATCTCAGGCAGAAAAATTATGAAGTCGGCGCCGACGTGGTCTCCGCTTGCCTGAAGGAAGGTTTACTGTCAGGTGACGGGGACAGGTTTGAAACCTGTTCCCACGCGGACCCGCAAGAATATACACCCGTCCCCTATTCCCAGGCTGTCTCTGAGAGCCGTACAGATCACTGGTTTCTGAATCTCGGAGCACTGGTAAAAAACGAATTACAGCAGCTGGGAGTGGCAGATGTATACGACAGCAACCAGTGTACCTACGCAAACAAAGACTTGTTCTATTCCTGGCGACGGGACGGCATGACCGGGCGCATGGCAAGCCTGATCTGGATGGATGGTGAAAAAAACTGTTGACAACGATATTTTGTAGTGTCTAGTGCGCCGCCTTATGCAAGTTATATTGACACAATGCGCCGCAGCCGGCGCCGTCCTTGATATAAGGCGGCCGGGCAGTGCGGTTCGATACGGCCTGTTTCAGAACCGGGTGTCCGATAATTTGGATTGGTATGGAATCATCAATAACGGTGAACCCATGCATTAAGTCTTCCCGGATAACAATCCCGGAAGGCTGTATAAGTGAACCTTCCTGGTAAACTTCAAAAGAACCCCTGGTTGGTTCATCGGCCGGGGCTTTTTTTCGTCCCGGTGATGCCCTGCAGCAGTGTGAGCAGGGCAAATGAATTTGTTGCTATCGATCCTGGATCGAGGCGCGATCAGGGGCCTGGTCCTGCTAACCGTCGGTAACGGCGGGAAAGGGGTGTAACCCATGGCATCCCGCCGGTTCTTCGGAACCGGTCAGTCTAGGCAAGTCCGGTCCCTTTGCTCTTGATGGGAAACTGTCGGGAGTAGCGACCAAGCGATGCGCGGAAGTAGCTTGACTTACGCACCGGTCTTCGGACCGGGAATGCAGGTCATTTGAAAGAACATGTGGTGGTGCAACCCGCGTAACCGGCATCGTCAATCGTGAGAGATAACGGGTAGTGCAGAACAGTGCGAGCCTTACGAGCAAGCGCGACTGCGCAGTAGAATGACTGCATTATAAGCAGTAGGTCGTGGGTTCGATTCCCACAGCATTTTCCGTTTGGAAGACAAATGCAAAGACGTGCCTCGATACGGGCCGAAAGTGGTTAAGGCCGAAACCTTCGGGTAATTCGGCGGGTCTGGCGGCCGCAAACCAAAAGACCTTGGCAAGGCGCCGGGTACTCCTGCAAAAGGGTGGCCGCAAAGCGGTGTAGTCTCAGTTGCTTTATTTCTGCTTCCGGCTTGTCCCCGCGAAATGTCCCTCTCGCCTGACAAACTCAGTCCCACAAAGATCCAACCTGAAAAATCGCGCACCAATGGAAAGCATGGATGGTGGCAACATACTGCGAACAAAACTGCATTCACGGTTGATGATACTTATAGTCCGTAGATTGATAATCATCTAAACACGATATTTATGAATATGAACGGCGACGACATTCTCAGGCGTTTTGGAGAGCGTGTACGAAAACTTCGGAAATCCCAGGGATACTCGCAAGAGTCATTCGCGGAGGAATGCGGGCTTGACAGGACTTATATCGGAGGAATCGAACGCGGTGAGAGAAACGTCGCGTTACGAAACATACAAGTGATTGCCGAAGCTCTGGGAGTCTCCGTTTCAGAATTGACGAAAGGCATTTGATCAAAGAGGTTATGGTGGACTACGAAGAAATACGCGATGCGTACGGTGAAGTCAAAAGTACTTGCCGGAATGACTGGTGTTCAGATGCCGCCAGTCGAGCAATCATTCATTTCGCTGTCACCTCGTTGCAGTTCTTATCGACAGAGTGTAAACAAATCGCCCTGACTTCATTAGTACCGAACAAAAAGTACATTTCATTTTCCCGAGGAGATATAGTCACCCGCCCTGCAAACTACGATTCCTTCGTGCTTGACCCAGAGCAAATTGCACGGGATTGGCAGTCGTGGCGGCGCACAAGCCGGAACACTGTCGGCTTTGGACAAATGCTATACACCGTAGCGCTGGCGCCGTGTCTTGCTATGGAATTGTTCGACCGAAACAACAAGAAAGGCCCGGCCACGTATTTCGAGTGCATGATTGGCCACCTTTTTGCGAAATCACTCGGCATACAGCCCACCAAACAAGCTGAGTTATCCGCGTCAGGTCATCCTGTGAGAATGACCATGGACTTCCTTTTTGAGACTGCAGGAAATACTCCTGATATCCACCTGCCCGTCAAAATGTCGACCCGGGAACGCGTTGTCCAGGCATGGGCGCATCAACGATTATTGGACTCGGCCTACGGCGAGGGACGTTACAAGGGAATAATGGTCGTGTTCTCTGAAACGAAACTGGGATCCCGTAGCCACGAAGTAGTGGAAATTTGCGTTCCTGACCAGTGGCTTGTTTACCAGTCACTATTATGCAGGATGGAACGCATCTACTATTTTGATATGCCGGTTCGCTATCAGGAATTGACCGACGAGTTTCCCTCAGTCATTCAGATTAAACCATTCCAGGAGTTCTTTACGGAAATAACTTCTCTTGCAATCCATTGATTTTTGCGCGGGGTTTGCCCTCACTATCTGTTTCGATCTTCATCCGGTTATCCAGACCCGGCCATCGTTTCTTGCCGTCCGGTTTGAGAAATACCAGAAAATAAGAGTGGTTTTTGCGGGCATGCGCCTGTTTCAGTAACCTGCTCACGCCAGGCTTTCCCTTGCGTACTACAACGAACAGGTCTTCGACGATAAAGCCATAGGACGCGAGCTCATTTATCAGTTCAACATGCGTCAGCCGTTGTCGATTGGCGCACACTTCGTCTTGACATTTGACGATGTAAATACCGCCTTTACGCAGCACTCTCCAAGCTTCGCGTGCTGCGGTAAAGTAGAGGTCCAGTACCGCTTCATGATACTTTTTCCTGGAATCGGCTTTGTTGTTTTTGTAGTAGGACTCATAGTTCTGGTGATTCACGTGAGCCGTACCGCCTGGGGTATGCATGTATGGAGGGTCAAATACAACACAATCAATGGATCCGTCATCGTATTCCAAGTTACGACAATCTGTCCCTGTAGAAAGGTCGCTCGATAAGAGTTGAAAAACTCCATCAGGCACTTTCTTCCAAAATACGCCTTTTCCATAGGTTACATCAGCTACAGTACTCCCAGGTGAGACATACAGGGAAAGAATGTGCGGAAAAACATCATCATTAGAACCTGTGTACGCGCTGAAGACCAAGTCATTTGTCGGTTTGCCATCCGGTGACTTCCGTTTCTTCTTCGGTTTTACTATTTCAGTACCTGTAATTGCGTCCATAATCAACCGTTATCGATAGAATCACTTGAAAAAGTTGAGATTGCAGTATAGATGATTATAAGTATCATTTCGATACCCATCAAACAAGTATAAGCAACCGGGATATTATACATGTTTGGCAATATTCACCCAAGTTCGCGGTGTCTTTTTATTCCCCATTTCGGGTCAAGCCTGGAGTGACCATAGTGGCGTCGGATATTCCCGTGATCTTGAATCAACGTAGTATGCCCATATCTAAACATTATCGCTCACTGAACACTACGAGACCAGACAATGCGCACAGACCGATTGACCAGCAAATTCCAGCAGGCCCTGGGAGACGCCCAGAGCCTGGCGCTGGGGCGCGATAACCAGTTTATCGAGCCGCTGCACCTCATGGCGGCGCTGCTGGACCAGGAAGGGGGCTCCACCACCCACCTGCTGGGCCTTGCCGGCGTGGACGTTGAGCAATTGCAGCGCAGTACAGCCCGGTCCATGGAAAATCTGCCCCGAGTCCAGGGGCATAACGGGGAAATATACATATCGAAGGACCTGGACCGGCTGCTCAACCTCACCGACAAGCACGCGCAGGAGCGCAAGGATCAATATATATCCAGTGAACTGTTCTCCCTGGCCGCGGCCGGCGACAAGTCGGAACTCGGCAAACTCATGCGTGAATGCGGCGCGGAGAAACGCCGTATCGAAGCCGCTATCGACAAAATCCGCGGCGGGGAAAACGTCAACGACCACAACAGCGAAGACAACCGCGGAGCGCTGGACAAGTACACCGTCGACCTGACCGGCCAGGCCATGCAGGGGAAGCTGGACCCGGTAATCGGCCGGGACGAGGAGATCCGCCGCACCATCCAGGTGCTGCAACGGCGCACCAAGAACAACCCCGTGCTCATCGGCGAGCCCGGCGTGGGCAAGACGGCCATCGTCGAGGGCCTGGCGCAGCGGGTCGTCAACGGCGAGGTGCCCGATTCCCTGAAAAGCCGGCGCCTGCTGGCGCTGGACATGGGCGCGCTCATCGCCGGGGCAAAGTTCCGCGGTGAGTTCGAGGAGCGCCTGAAAGCGGTGCTCAACGACCTGAAGAAACAGGAAGGCGGCATCATCCTGTTCATCGATGAGGTGCACACCATGGTCGGCGCCGGTAAGGCGGAAGGGTCCATGGACGCCGGCAACATGCTGAAACCCGCCCTGGCCAGGGGCGAGTTGCATTGTATAGGCGCCACGACCCTGGACGAATACCGCAAGAACATCGAAAAAGACGCGGCGCTGGAACGGCGTTTCCAGAAAGTGTTTATCGACGAACCAGGCGTGAACGACACCATTGCCATCCTGCGCGGCCTGAAAGAGCGTTATGAAGTGCACCACAATGTCCAGATTACCGACCCCGCGATCATCTCCGCGGCGACGCTGGGGCAGCGCTACATCACCGACAGGCAGTTGCCCGACAAGGCCATCGACCTGATCGACGAGGCCGCAAGCCGCATCAGCATCGAGATCGATTCCAAGCCGGAGGCAATGGACCGGCTGGAACGGCGTCTTATCCAGATGAAGATCGAACGCGAGGCCCTGAAGAAGGAAACCGACGAGGCGTCGAAACAGCGCCTGGCGGACCTGGAAAGCGACATCGGGCAGGTTGAACGGGAGTTCGCCGACCTGGAAGAGATCTGGAAAGGGGAAAAAGCGGCGCTGCAGGGCGCGCATGAGATCAAGGAGAAGCTGGAGCAGGCGCGCATGGAGTTCGAGGCGGCGCAACGGGCCGGCGATCTCAACCGGATGTCGAAATTGCAGTACGGCATCATCCCGGAAATGGAGAAACAACTGGAAAACGCCGACCGAGCCGAGGCAGAACCGCTCCAACTGCTGCGCAACAGGGTAACGGAAAACGAGATAGCGGAAGTCGTCTCCAGGTGGACGGGCATACCCGTCGCCAGGATGCTGCAGGGTGAAAGGGACAAGCTGTTGCAGATGGAGGAGGCGTTGCGGCGCCGGGTCGTCGGCCAGGATGAGGCAATCGTCGCGGTCGCGGACGCCATACGGCGCGCCCGCGCCGGCCTGTCCGACCCGGACCGGCCCAACGGCTCGTTCCTGTTCCTCGGACCCACCGGCGTGGGCAAGACGGAACTGTGCAGGTCGCTGGCGGATTTCCTGTTCGACAGCGAGGACGCCATCGTCCGCATCGACATGTCCGAATACATGGAGAAGCACTCGGTGTCCAGGTTGATCGGCGCGCCGCCGGGCTACGTCGGTTATGACGAGGGCGGCCAGCTTACCGAACAGGTGCGGCGCAGGCCGTACAGCCTGGTGCTGCTGGACGAGGTGGAAAAAGCCCATCCCGACGTATTCAACGTGCTGTTGCAGGTGCTGGACGACGGGCGCCTGACCGACGGCCAGGGCAGGACGGTCGACTTCCGCAACAGCGTCATCATCATGACCTCGAACCTGGGCTCGGACCGGATCCGGGAACAGTCCGGCGAGGCGGATTACGAGACCATGAAAGCAACGGTGCTGGAGATCGTATCCGCTTATTTCCGCCCGGAATTCCTCAACCGGATCGACGACCTGGTAGTGTTCCACACCCTGAAACGCGAGCACCTCAGCGCCATCACCGATATCCAGGTCAACCGGCTGAAACAGCGCCTGGCCGGGCAGGGTATCGACATCATCCTTTCGGACAAGGCAAAAGAGACCCTGGCCAACATCGGCTATGACCCGGTGTACGGCGCCCGCCCGCTGAAACGGGCGGTGCAGACCCACCTGGAAACTCCCCTGGCCAAAGAACTGCTGGCGGGCAAGTTTCACTCGGCGGACACCATCCACGTGGATGCTGAAGCCGGCGTCCTCACCTTTTCCACCGGGTAAATAAGGTGTCGCCTGCGGCGACCTGTTGCTTCACTGGATTCCCGCCTTCGCGGGAATGACGGGAAAAGGGACTCGTCACTCCCGCGAAAGCGGGAGTCCAGTCAAATACTATGTCGCCCGGAGGGCGACTCTCTGTATAATTATTGTGTCCTTATAATTACAATGAACACGCTCCAGCAAATCCCGCTCCCTTTTTTTTATACCGCCAGCGGCGTCCTGGGATTGGCAGTCGGGAGTTTCCTGAACGTGGTCATCCTGCGCCTGCCGCGCATGATCGAGGCGGCATGGAGCGCGGAGTGCCGCACTTTCCTTGACATGGCGCCCGCAAGCGGGCCTGAAGCACAGCCTTACAACCTGCTCCGCCCCGGCTCCGCGTGTCCCCGGTGCGGCCGCCGCATCACCATCCCGGAGAACGTCCCGGTAATAAGCTACCTCCTGCTCGGAGGCAGGTGCAAAGGCTGCAACAACAGGATTTCCGTGCGCTACCCCCTGGTGGAACTGCTGTGCGCAGCGCTGACGCTGCTGGTCGCGTACAGGTTCGGCATCAGCGCCGGGGCGGTATTCGCCTGCCTGCTCACCTGGGCGCTCATTTCACTGGCCTTTATCGACATCGACCATAAACTGCTGCCGGACGACATCACCCTGCCCTTCCTGTGGCTGGGCCTGCTGTGCAATTATTTCGGCCTGTACACCGACCTGTATTCCAGCCTGCTGGGTGCGGCGGCGGGTTACGTGATTTTCTGGCTGGTCATGCAGGCTTTCAAGCTCATCACCGGCAAGGACGGCCTGGGGCAGGGAGACCTGAAACTGCTGGCCATGCTGGGCGCATGGACCGGTTGGCAGGCGCTGGCAACAATAATTTTCCTTTCCTCGCTGCTCGGTTCACTGGTGGGACTGTACCTGGTTATCGTCCGGCGGCGGCAAAGGTCGGCGCCCATCTCCTTCGGCCCCTACCTGGCCCTGGCGGGATGGCTGAACCTGGTGTGGGGACTGGATATTTTTGACTCCCGGTACCTGCCGGCGGCAGCCATGCCATGAAGCGCCTGTTGCGGGTAGGGTTGACCGGGGGAATAGGCAGCGGCAAGACCACGGTCAGGAATTTCTTTAACGGACTGGGGGCGCCCACAATCGATGCGGACGAGATTTCCCACAGGATAACAAAACCCGGCCAGGCGGCTTTCGACGAGGTGGTCGCCCTGTTCGGGGAAGAGAGTCTGGATGAAACGGGAAACCTGGACCGGAAGCGGCTGCGCGCGCTGATCTTTGATGAACCTGACCTGAAACAAAAGCTGGAAGCTATCATCCACCCCCGGGTGCGCGCGCAAATCCGGGAATTCGCGGACCGCGTGGACTACCCGTACTGCATCATCTGCATACCCCTGCTGCTGGAGACCGGCGCACAGTCCACCGTGGACAGGGTGCTGGTAGTGGACGCGCCCGAGGAACTGCAGGTAGCGCGGGTCAGCCGGCGGGACAATGCGGATGAACGGCAAACAAGGAGTATAATCAGGTCACAGACCGGCCGCGCGGAAAGACTGCGCGCCGCGCATGACATAATCGTAAACGATGGTAATATTAATGACTTGAAAACCCGGGTTAAAAACCTGCATGACAGATATATGAAAATCGGGTCGGAAGAAAAACGATAACCGCACATACCTGACGGCACAGCTATGGAAAATCGCCTGGTCTACGAACACCCCCTGAACAAACGCATCAGGACCCTGTTGAGAATCGAGAACTTATTCGGCAGGTTACAGCATTATTCCAAGTCAACCGACGCCCAGGACATGCGCCTCAGCATCACCCTCTTTATCGACCTGAATGAATTGCTGAAGCTGTCCGATACCAGGACCGAACTGGCCCGGGAACTGGAACGCTGCCAGTCCGCGCTGCGCGCGCTGGAAGGCAAGCCCGGAGTGGATACCTACAAGCTCAAGCAGATCCTCAACGATCTCAATGAGTGTGTTGAGACCATCAGGGATAACGACTGTCAGCCCGGGGCCGCGCTGGACCGGGATGAATTGATCACTTCGATCAAACAAAAGGACTCCCTGGCCGGAGGCGCCTGCAATTTTGACCTGCCCGCCTATAATTTCTGGTTGAACAAATCCACCCTCGTCAGGCAGAAGAGCCTGCAGGGATGGCAGGAAGACCTGGCCATTATCCGGAAGAGCACGGAACTGGTGCTGTCGCTGACCAGGAGCAATGCCATTACGAAAAAAGAAACAGCCGAGGGGGGATTTTACCAGCAATCGATCGAGTCCGGCGCGCCGTACCAGTTGATCAGGATAATCACGTCGCGGGAATTAAAGTGTTTCCCTGAAATCAGCGGCGGGAAACATCGCATCACCGTGCGCTTCATGGAACAGGCGGAGACGCAAAACCGGCCGGTGCAGACCGAAAAGGACGTGGAATTCGAACTGCATTTCTGCGTTTCTTAAAGTTAATGTGTCGCCTCCGGCGACCCGTTGTCTTACTGGATTCCCGCCTTCGCGGGACAAATCGGCAGGACAGCCGATTTGCACGGCGATAGCCGCCCGGAGGGTTGCATCCAGGGAAGGATGCAATGAGTGACGAGTCGTCTCCCCCTCGTCATGCCGGACTTGTTCCGGCATCCAGTCAAATAACGTGTCGACTGAAGTGCGACTCCTTTACCTGCGCCAGCCGCGCGGCTGCATCCGGCCTGTCCCACACGTCGCTGATCAACGCAATCCCCTGGGCGCCGTGCCGCCTGGCCGTGTCCAGGTCGGATAGTTTCATCCCGCCCAGGGCATAAACGGGTACCGCTACTCCGCCGGCCATGCCGGAAAACCTGTCCCATCCCAGGGGAGTGCCAGCCTTGCCGGAAGGTTTACGCACCGGGGACAGCACGCAAAAATCAACTTCCACCTTCACCGCATGGCTCAATTCTTCCTCGTCGTGGCAGGAAGCCGCAACCCGGAAAGCGGCGGGCAGCGGGCGTTCAGTCAACTGCAACAGGCGTTCGCTGTTGAGGTGGACGCCGGCAGCCCCGACTTCCAGCGCAAACTCCGGGGTGGAATTGACGATTAATTCAGCCCCGTGGCGCCGGCAGACGCCAATCATCTCCATGACCGCAGGCTTGTGGTTATTTGCGGTTTTACTCCTGAACTGCACCAGTTTCACGCCGACCCCCAGGTATCCCTGCAACTCATTCATGAAAGCAGGGGGATAACTGTCCAGGTCCGGGGTGATGAGATAAATTCCCGGCAGTTTGCACGCGGTAATCACCCCCCTGTTTGCCGCAGGGAAGTCCTGCGCCGACAGCGAAGCCGTATCGGCCCAGCGCATTTCCTGACCTTCCTTTCCCGTTACTTCCCCGGTCCAGCGGCATATCTTCCATATACTGAACCGCAACAACCTGTCGGGATAGTCGTAATTGAATGAGATCAGCGGCGAACAGTCGGTGACCTTTATATTAACCTCCTCGTACAGTTCCCGTTTCAGGGCATCAAGCGCGGCCTCGCCGTTCCTCACCTTGCCGCCGGGAAATTCCCACAGGCCGCCGAGATGTGAGCCTTGAGGGCGCCTGGCAATGAGCACTTTGTCTCCAGTGGGATTGTGGACCACACCCAGAACTATGTCGATTCTCTTCATCCGATTGCAGGGGTCAGAGTAAAATCACCCGGGTCCGTGCCGGCGCCTACGATAACGATGATTTTACTCTGACCCCAGGTATTGATAAAAAACCTCAGGTTCGATACTCGGCGTTGATCGTGACGTAGTCATGGGACAGGTCGCAGGTCCAGTAGCAGGCGCTTGCGTTGCCCTTGTTCAGGTCGATGCGTATCCCGATTTCATCCTTCTGCATGGCGGCCGTCCCTTTTTCCTCGGTATAGTCCCCGGCCCTGGTGCCGTTGCGCACCACGCATACGTCGTCCAGGTACAGGGAGACCCGGTTGATATCCAGTTCGCCGGTCCCACTACGGCCGACCGCGGCCAGTATCCTGCCCCAGTTGGGGTCGCTTGCAAACAACGCTGTCTTGACCAGGGGCGACGTCGATACGGCCTCCGCTATGGCAGCGCATTCCGCCTCGCTTCCGGCATTTTCAACCCGGATGGTAACGAATTTCGTCGCGCCCTCGGCGTCCCTGACGATCTCCCGGGCCAGTTCGATGCATACTTCTGTCACTATCGCTTCAAGCTGCTCGTAGGCGGCTGCGCGTTTGCCGGTGGCGATCAGGACGCAGGCATCGTTGGTGGAGGTATCGCCGTCAACGCAAATTCTGTTGAATGATTGATCCGCGGCCGTCTTCAACATGCGGTCCAGGGCGCCCTGGCTGACTGCGGCGTCGGTGGCGACAAACGCCAGCATGGTCGCCATATCCGGTTTTATCATGCCGGCGCCTTTTGCGATGCCGGTCACCGTAACCGTTTCTTCCCCAACGGCAAACTGCACGGAACAGCCTTTCGGACGGGTATCGGTGGTCATGACGGCACGGGCGCAATCCGGCCAGGCGTCATCGGCCAGATTGCCTACCAGTCCCGGCAGCGCACGGCAGATGTTATCGACCGGCAGGTATTCCCCAATGACCCCGGTGGAAAACGGCAGTACCGCTTCCGGCGCGCACCCGGCCCGGTCGGCCAGGGCCGCGCATACCTGCATCGCATCGTCTACGCCCCGGGCGCCGGTGCCCGCATTGGCGTTGCCGGCGTTTACCAGGAAGTACCTGGCGGGGCCGCGCTTCAGGTGGTCCCTGGCCACGGTCACAGGCGCCGCGCAAAACCGGTTGCGGGTGAATACCGCGCTGGTCCCGGCGCCGTCGCAGATCTCGAACAGGGCCAGGTCGTCCCTGGGTTTGCCGTAGATGCCGGCGGAACCGGCGGCAAGCCGGATGCCGTCTACGGGCAGAAGCTCAAGCAAGTTTCCCATGGCAGAACTTGAATTTCTTCCCGGAACCGCAGGGGCAGGGTTCGTTGCGGCCGATTTTTCTCTGGTTGCGGATAAACGGTTTCTGCTGCGGGGGCGGCTCAGGCTGGTTGCCCATGGCGTTGGGGGCATCGGGGTGGTTGAACTGCATCTCCGCCGGTTGGGGCCGCGCCGGCAGTAGTTGCGCGCCCTGTTCTTCCCTGACGTGTATTTTCGACAGCAGGGACACGACATCATACTTGATGTTTTCCAGCATCACGCCGAACATGTCGAATGCTTCCCTCTTGTATTCCTGCTTGGGGTTCTTGGCCGCATAGCCGCGCAACCCGATGCCCTGCCTCAGGTGGTCCATGGCCACCAGGTGTTCCTTCCAGTGCCGGTCCAGCGTATCCAGCATCAGTCCTTTTTCCACCCGGCGCACCAGTTCCTCCGGCAGGTCCGAGTGCCTGTGGTCCACGTCTGCCGTGACGTTCTCAATCACCCTGGCAAGCAGCGCTTCTTCGCCCATGGAAGCGTCCTCGTCCAGCCACTGCTGTACCGGCAGGTGCGCGTTCAGTTCATTGGCCAGCGCTTCCGACAATGCCCCGGTATCCCACATTTCATCCATGCTGCCGGGGGGGATATGTTTCGCGACAATGCCTTTCACCACGTCCTCCCGCATCGTCGTGATGTCGTCGGAGACGTCGTCGCCGCCCAGCAGGTCGTTGCGCCATTCATAAATCACCTTGCGCTGGTCGTTGGCTACGTCGTCGTATTCCAGCAGGTGTTTACGGATATCGAAGTTATGGGCCTCCACTTTCCTCTGCGCGTTTTCTATCGCCTTGGTCACCAGGTTGGATTCGATGGCTTCGCCCTCTTCCATTCCCAACCTCTGCATGATGGAAGACACCCGCTCGGATGCGAAGATGCGCATCAGGTCGTCCTCGAGGGAGATATAGAACCGGCTCGAACCCGGGTCGCCCTGGCGCCCGGACCGGCCCCGCAACTGGTTGTCGATGCGCCGGGACTCATGGCGCTCGGTGCCGACGATGCGCAGCCCGCCCTGTTCAATCACGCTTTCGTGGCGTTCCTGCCAGGCCGCGCGCGTCTTATTCAGCGTCACGTCGGCGGCGCCGCCCAGCGACTTGAGCTCCGCATCCAGGTTGCCGCCCAGCACGATGTCGGTGCCGCGTCCGGCCATGTTGGTCGCTATCGTCACCGTGCCCGGCCGCCCGGCCTGGGCGATGATCTCCGCCTCCCTCTCGTGGTACTTGGCGTTCAGCACCTGGTGTTTGATCTTCTGCTTCTTCAACTGGCCGGACAGGTACTCCGACACCTCGATGGAAACGGTGCCGACCAGCACGGGCTGGCCGTTCTCCTGGCAGGACTTGATGTCGTCGATGATTGCCGTGAATTTCTCCCGCGCGGTCAGGTAGATCATGTCCGCCTGGTCGTCCCGGATCATCGGCAGGTGAGTCGGGACCACCACCACTTCCAGGCCGTATATCTGCTGGAATTCATAAGCTTCGGTATCCGCGGTGCCGGTCATGCCGGCAAGCTTTTCATACAGGCGGAAGTAGTTCTGGTAGGTGATGGTCGCCAAGGTCTGGTTTTCGTTCTGGATGGGCACGTTTTCCTTGGCCTCGATGGCCTGGTGCAGGCCGTCCGACCAGCGCCGGCCCGGCATGGTCCTGCCGGTAAACTCATCGACGATGACCACCTGGTTGTCCTGGACGATATAATCGACGTCGTTATGGAACAGGGAGTGCGCCCGCAGCGCCGCGTTCAGGTGATGCAGGATGGGGATGTTCACCGGGTCGTACAGGCTCATGCCCGGCTGCATGATCTTGTGGTCCAGCAACAGCTTTTCCACCCGCTCGTGGCCTGTTTCCGTCAGGTAGGCCTGTTTGCTCTTTTCGTCGAGCACGTAATCGCCGCCGTCTTCCTCCTCTTTCTGCAGCTTCAAGCGGGGCACAATCCGGTTCATGCCGAGGTACAGGTCGGACCTGTCGTCCACCATGCCGGAGATGATAAGCGGCGTGCGCGCCTCGTCGATCAGTATCGAATCCACTTCGTCAACGATGGCATATTTCAGGCTGCGTTGCGTCTGGTCGTCCCCGTGGAACTTCATGTTGTCGCGCAGGTAGTCGAAACCGAATTCGTTGTTGGTCCCATAGGTGATGTCGGCCCCGTAGGCCTGTCTGCGCTCTTCGTTGTTCAGCCCGGAAACGATCACGCCGGTGGTCATGCCCAGGAAAGAATAAATCGCCCCCATCCACTCGGCGTCGCGCTTTGCCAGGTAGTCGTTCACGGTAATGATGTGCACACCCGTGCCTGTCAGGGCATTCAGGTACGCCGGCAGCGTCGCCACCAGGGTCTTGCCTTCGCCGGTGCGCATTTCAGCTATATTCCCCTGGTGCAATACGATGCCACCGAGCAGTTGCACGTCGAAATGGCGCATGTTCAGGGTCCTTTTGCCGGCCTCGCGCACAAGGGCGAACGCCTCCGGTATGAGTTTTTCGAGCGGTTCGCCGGCTTTCGCCCGGGATCTCAGTTCTACGGTCTTGTGCGGGAACTCGGCGTCCGCGAGCGCGGCAACGCCCTCCTCGAGCGCATTGATCCGTTCAACCGTCTTTTGCATGCGCTTCAGCACACGCGCATTCCGGCTGCCGAACAGTTTTGTGAAAACGGCTTTGATCACGTGGAAAGTTCCATCAATCGACTCGTCATTCGCGGCCTCATCCTCGTCCCGCGAAGGCGGGAATCCAGTCAAATACTGTGTCGCCCGGAGGGCGACCCTCTATATTACTGGATGCCGGAACAAGTCCGGCATGACGAGGACGTGGCATCGTCATTTCGCGCCTGATTAAAACAGAACGACGGAAAAAAATAAAGATTCAGTTGGAAGAAATATGGCTGCGGGGATTGATATGCCGGCCGTTCCTGACCACCTCGAAGTGCACGTGGGCGCCGGTGCTGCGCCCGGTGCTGCCCATGAACGCAATCGTCTGCCCTTTCTCGACCCTTTGCCCGACGTTGACGAGGTTTTCCTTGTTATGACCGTAGCGGGTGACGTAACCATTGCCGTGACTGATTTCCACCATGTTGCCGTAGCCCTGGTTCGGGCCCGACCAGGTTACGATGCCCGAAGCGATTGAAGTGACCGCCATGCCGGTCCTGCCGGCCACGTCCACTCCCCGGTGGAACTCTTCATTACCGGATATCGGGTTGGTGCGGTAGCCGAACAGTGAAGAAAACCACCCGCCTTCTGCGGGGTTACCCTGCGGCAGGGTTGATTCACGCAGGCTTCTTCCCATCAGCATGGTTTCCATGGCCGACAATTTATCCTGCCGGTCCTCCAGCGCCTGTTCCAGGCGGTTGAGTGAAATCAGGAACTCGTAATCGGACAATTCCCGGGAACCGTCATCGGACAGGTTATGGGGGCCGCCGAGGCCCGGCGGGTGTTCGATGCCGAATTCGATATCATCCACCTGCGCCATCTCCGCGAGCCTGGAACCCAGGGCATCGAGCCGCATGACATGGCTCTGCAACAGGCTCACCCTGCCCACCATTCCACTCAGCGCCGTCTCGGTTTCCGTCTTCATGTCCTCCAGGGTCTGCAGCTCGCCCTGAACGGCGCGTTTATCAAGGTAAATAGAGGCAATATCGGAAAGGTAGACGGACAGGGCGGCAAACGCCGACAGGGCAACGGCGCTGACCCAGGGGTTAACAGTCAACTTCAGGGCTTTCTTTCTGTGGTTCAGAAAGATTATCATCTTCATATGTTACGACCCGATAGCAAATTCAGCCAATGATAATCCGTACCTCCCGTCAATTGAATTCTATATCTGAACTCCTTGAGTCCTCAGATAAGTTGTCACGGCTATGTAATCATATCGAACAACTGGGCAAATTACAAATAAAGCTGCATGATTATCTCGAAGCGCCCCTGAATGAACACGTGATTATCGCCGACTACCGGCAGAAAACCCTGGTGTTCCACGCCGACAGCGCTGCCTGGACCACAAAATTGCGCTACCGCACGCCGGAAATCCTGAAACTTTTCAAGGACGACCTGCCGGGTCTCCGGACAATCCGCATCAAGAACCCGCCTGTTGAAACGCGTGCGCAGACGACTCGGCGGGCAGCCGGCGCTTCATCGGATACCGTGGACAGCATCCGCCAGGTAGCCGACAGGATTACGGACCCGCCGCTGCGCTCCGCCCTGCTGAGAATCGCGGACAGGTTGCGGCCAGGTCAATAAGGTGTCGCCTCCGGCGACTTGTCGTTTCACTGGACTCCCGCCTGCGCGGGAGTGACGGTAAAAAAGACTCGTCATTCCCGCGCAGGCGGGAATCCAGTCAAATACCGGTCCCGGAGGGACACCTTATATTCTTTCGACGGCCAGGGGGCGGATATAGGAAACGGATGCCGCGACGTCTTCAGTGAAGTTGACGATCTCCCAGGCGTCGCGGGTGTGGGTCAGTTTGCGCAGCAGACGGTTGTTGAGTTCATGACCGGACTTGTAACCCTGGTAGGAACCGATCAGGTTGTGGCCGAGCAGGTACAGGTCGCCGATGGCATCGAGGATCTTGTGCCGGACGCACTCGTCCTGGTAGCGCAGACCCTCCTCGTTCACTACCTGTTCGCTGTCGACGACTATGGCATTGTCCAGGCTCCCGCCCAGGATCAGGTTCTTCTTGCGCAGGAAATCGAAGTCCTTCATGAAGCCGAAGGTTCTGGCCCGGCACACCTCCTTGATGAACGACGTGGTGGAAAAATCAATCTCCGCACGGCAGTGCCTGTCCTGGAACACCGGGTGGTCGAACTGTATGGTAAAACCCACCTTGAACCCGTCATAAGGCTCGAGCGTCGCCCATTTGTCTCCGTCCTCCACGCGCAATTCCCGTTTTATCCTGAGAAAACACTTCTCTTCATCCTGTTCCCGCACTCCCGCGGACTGGATCATGAACACGAACGGACCGGCGCTGCCGTCCATGATCGGCACCTCCTCTGCGCTCACGTCAACATAGGCATTGTCGATATTGAATCCGGCCAGCGCGGAGAGCAGGTGCTCCACCGTGGAAACACTGGCGCCGTTGCTGACCAGCGTCGTGGACAACCGGGTGCTGCCCACGTTGGCCATCTGCGCAGGGATCTCCGCTGGGGGGTCATGGTCGACACGGCGGAAGATGATACCCGTGTTGGCCGATGCCGGGCGTATGGTGATATCGGCTTTCTTGCCGGTGTGCAGCCCTACCCCCTGCGCCCGGATCGCGTTTTTCAGTGTGCGCTGTCTAATCACGTATCAGTTAAAGAAGCTCTGAACAAGTCCATCCTGGACTTGTCAGAGCACGCAATACAAAAAATGCGATTTTTGTATTGCTCACAAATTCAATGACTAATCGTCATTGAATTGGCGATACGTCCCTGTATCGCAGCAACCTCTGACTTAATCAGAGGTTCCTTAATCAGTCGGCCTGCCTCCTCAGGAATGCAGGAATTTCCAGGTAGTCGGGGTCATCCCTGGCGGGGATGATGTCATCATTGGCGGCTGCCTTACGCATTACAGTCGGACGGTCAAGTTTACCATAGTCCGTATTTTCAGCGCCAGGTTCATTGGTTGTGACCAGTTGCGGACGCGAAAGTTGCTCACCGGGCTGGCTGAGTCCGGTGGCGACGATGGTCACCCATATTTCGCCGCTGAGTTCCTGGTTCAGCACCGTCCCTATCACCACGGTCGCCTCTTCGGCTGCCACCGTCTTGATGATGTTGCCCACTTCGTTGAACTCGCCTATGCCGAAGTCCATGCCGGCGGTGATATTGGCCAGTATGCCCTTGGCGCCCGCCAGGTCAATGTGTTCCAGCAACGGACTGCTGATGGCGGCTTCCGTCGCAACCCTGGCACGGTCCTCGCCCTGGGCTTTCCCGGAGCCCATCATGGCCATGCCCATCTCGCCCATCACGGTCCTGACGTCGGCAAAGTCGACGTTGATAAGGCCCTGGCAGGTGATGACCTGGGCAATGCCCTGCACTGCGCCGAGCAGCACGTCATCGGCAGCCTCGAATGCATTGACCAGGGACACGTCCGAACCCAGCACGTCCACCAGCCTGTCGTTCGGCACGGTGATCAGGGAATCGACGTGCTGGCTGAGTTCGCGGATGCCGTTGTTGGCGACTTCAGCGCGTTTCCGGCCTTCAAAGGAGAACGGCTTGGTCACCACCGCAACGGTAAGGATGCCCATTTCCTTTGCCACCTGGGCGACCACGGGCGCCGCGCCGGTGCCGGTGCCGCCGCCCATCCCGGCGGTGATGAACACCATGTCCGCGCCTTCCAGCACGTCCATAATCCTGTCCCTGTCCTCCAGCGCCGACTGGCGCCCGATATCCGGGTCTGCGCCGGCGCCCAGGCCGTGGGTAATGGTGTTGCCCAGTTGAAGAATGTTGCGCGCGCCCGAGGCTTTCAACGCCTGCGCATCCGTATTGGCGCAGATGAAATCGACTCCCTCGACCTCAGCCTTCATCATGTGGTTGACCGCGTTGCCGCCGCCGCCGCCGACTCCAATCACCTTTATTACCGCCGCTTGGTTGGCGGCATCTACCAGTTCAAACATGTCATCTTCCTCCGTAGTCAAATTAAAAATGTATTCAAATTCGTCACTCATTGCGTCCTTCCCTGGACGCAACCCTGCGGGCAGCTGTCGCTGTGCAAATCGGCTGTCCTGCCGATTTGTCCCGCGCGGGCGAGAATCCAGTCAACCAACCGGGGACGGACTTGAAGTCCGTCCCCTCTTTTCAAAATTTCATCAAACATTGCCTTGAAACCAGCTCTTCATACGATTCCAGACACCGGGCGCCCCGGTATCCAGTCGCCGTGTCCGGTCGCCGTCCTGCTGCCGGCCCCTGCCGTACAGCAGCAACCCGACACCGGTTGCATAAATCGGGTTCCCCACCAGTTCGACCAGGCCGCTGACATACTGCGGGGCGCCCACCCTGACCGGCAGGTGGAACACTTCTTCAGCCAGTTCGACCGCGCCCTGCATGTTGGAACTGCCGCCCGTCAGCACAATGCCGGCCACGATCTGCTGCTCGTAGCCGCTGCGCCTCAACTCGGCCTGCACCAGTGAAAACAGCTCCACGTAACGGGGTTCGACCACTTCCGCGAGGGTCTGCCGGGACATCCGTCGCAGCGGCCGGTTGCCGACGCTGGGGACCTCCACGGTCTCGTCGGAATTGGCAAGCTGCGACAGCGCGCAGGCGTGCCGCACCTTGACCTCTTCGGCATTCTGGGTGGGCGTGCGCAGGGCGACGGCAATGTCGTTGGTGACATGGTCGCCGGCGATGGGAATAACCGAGGTATGGCTGATGGCGCCGTTGGTGAACACGGCCAGGTCGGTGGTGCCGCCGCCTATGTCCACCAGGCACACACCCAGGTCTTTTTCGTCCTCCGTCAATACCGAGTAGCTCGATGCCAGTTGCTCCAGGACGATGTCGTCCGCTTCCAGGCCGCAACGGCGCACGCACTTGATGATGTTCTGAGCCGCGCTGACCGCGCCGGTGACGATGTGCACCTTCGCTTCCAGCCGCACGCCGGACATGCCGATAGGCTCCTTGATGCCTTCCTGCCCGTCGATGATGAAATCCCGGGGAATGATGTGCAGTATCTTCTGGTCTGCCGGGATGGCGACGGCTTTCGCCGCGTCGATCACCCTGTCGATATCGCCTGCCGTGACTTCATTGTCGCGGATCGCGACGATGCCGTGGGAGTTCAGGCTGCGGATGTGGTTGCCGGCGACCCCCGTGAACACCGCGTGGATGTTGCACCCGGCCATCAGTTCCGCTTCCTGAATGGCGCTGCAGATGGTCTGCACCGTCGACTCGATGTTGACCACCACCCCTTTCTTCAGCCCCCGTGACCGGGTTGACCCCAGGCCGATGATTTCGATCTCGTTCTCATCATTGATCTCGGCAACTATGGCAACCACCTTGGAAGTGCCGATGTCAAGCCCGACAATTAAATTAGACATGATTTCTCACCCTGAAACACTGGTTACGGACCCGTCGGCCCAGTTGACCGCAAACCCGTTGGTATATCTCATATCAATCGACTGCGCCTGCAACAGCTTGCCGGCGTGGTACGGGATTGCAAAATTAAAGAATCGTTCGAATCTGGCCTCCACGTCCTTCCTGCCCAGCAGGACAAGCGGACCGTCCACGAGCCTGAACTGCCAAGCCCTCCGTTGCGTCAGCCTGAGCATGTCGGTCTCCATGCCCCGCCGCGCCAGTTCCGTTTTCAGGCGCCCGTATTTTTCCAGTACGGCCGCCTCGCTGCCCCCGGGGCCGTTCAGGAACGGCAAACCCGGAGGAAAGGATTCCTGCGGTGGCGAAAATACCGCCGCGTCGTTGCTTACCAGGCCGTTGCTGCCCCACAGGGCCACAGGTTCATGCTCCGTGACATGGATCAACAGGCTGTCCGGCCAGACCCGCCGCACCGCGACCTCGCTGATCCACTCATCCTGCATCAGTTCCCGCTTGATGCCGGCAACGCTCACGGTAATGAACCCGCCGCGGATGGCATTCGCCGCCTTCGCTTCCAGTTCCGCCAGGGACACGTGCACAAACAGGCCGGATATCCGCACTTGTTTTATCGGCAGGATTTCCGGCCAGGGCGTCCTCTGCCAGAAATACACGGCCAGCGCGACACAGGCAGCAACGGCCAGCACCTTGATGAGGAATCGCTGCCAATGCGCCAGGGCCATATCGTCGGTGGCCCTGAAATCAGTGTCTACTTCGATATAGGGCTGCGCCATTATCAGTTCCGTCCAGCCGGTTCGGACACCGGGATACTGGTACTCTTTCCAGGTGATATTGCCATGTTCAGCGGGTCGGGAAGCGGTTGAGCGCAAGGCGCGCCGTGCAGGGAATGGCGAGTCCTTGCCAAGCGGCGCAACGCCGCGGGCGACCGCTTCCCGGCCCGCCCGAAGGGAGCCACACAGCGACGCCAATACGGCGTTGCAGCCCTTGGCAAGGACTCGCCATTCCCGGCGGGCTGCGCCTTGTCTTGTTGTCGCTGTGTGGCTCTGAACATGGCAATATCACCTGGAAAGAGTACTGGTATCGAGCACGCGCAGGACCAGGTTGTCGAAATCCAGTCCGGTGCGGCTCGCCGCCATCGGCACCAGGCTGTGCCCGGTCATGCCCGGGACCGTGTTCACGTCGATCAGGCCGGGGCTTTGGTTTTCATCCAGCAGGATATCGACCCTGCCCCACCCGCCGGCGCCGATGGCATCGAATGCCTGCAACGCCAGGCCGGCCAGTTCCGCTTCGAGTTCCTGCGGCAGGTCGCAGGGGCAGAGGTAACGGGTGTCATCGTCCAGGTACTTGGCGTGGTAGTCGTAAAATTCCCGGTCCGTCTCTATCTTGATCGCCGGCAGCGCATGTCCGTGCAGGATGCCCACGGTGTAGTCGCCGCCCGGCATCCAGCGCTCGCAGATGATATCGTCATCGTACCTGGACGCGTTGATCCAGGCCCGGCGCAGGTCTTCCCGGGCTCCCACCCTGGCGGCGCCCAGGCTGGAGCCTTCGTGCACAGGTTTCAGCATGAGCGGAAACCCCAGTTCCCGGGCCGCGGCATCCAGGTCCTGCTCCGAGCGGACCAGCGTAAAATCCGGGGTTGGCAGGCCCAGCCGCTGCCAGATCCACTTGCAACGCACCTTGTCCATGGACAGGGCCGAGCCCAGCACGCCGCTGCCCGTATAGGGCAGGTTCAGGGCCTCCAGCGCGCCCTGTATGACGCCGTCTTCACCGCCGCGCCCGTGCAGCGCGTTGAACACCCGGTCGAACGCGCCGTCGACAAGGTCGCTCACCACCGTCTCACCGGCGTCGATTTCGTGCGCGTCCACTCCCTGCCGGCGCAGGGCAGCCAGGATCGCCGCGCCGGTCTGCAGGGAAATCTCGCGCTCGGCCGAGCGGCCTCCCATCAGCACCGCGACCTTGCCGTAACGCCTGTTGTATGCCTGCCCGTTCATGTCAGCCTGCTTTCGCCTATGATTTTCACTTCCGGTTCCAGCCTGATGCCGGTCTGCTGCGCCACGGTCGCCTGTACGTGCGCGATCACGGCCTCGATGTCCGCGGCGCGCGCGCCGCCGGCATTGATGATGAAGTTCGCATGTTTTTCCGACACGCTTGCCGCGCCGACGGCGAAGCCCTTGAGGCCGCATTGTTCGACCAGCCGGCCGGCGAAGTCGCCCGGCGGGTTCTTGAACACGGAACCGCAACTGAAGCGGCCGGTGGGCTGGGTCGCAGCCCGCTGCGCCAACAGTTCCCTGATGCGGGTTTCCGCCGCCGCTTCCGTATCCGGGCGGAGCCGGAATACCGCGCCCAGGAACCATTCATCATTGGCCAGGTCCACCCGGCGATACCCGGTATCGAAGCCGGCGCGGGTTCTTTCCGCGCGCCCGCCCGCGCGGTTCACCAGTTCCACCTTTTCGACGATATCCCAGGTCTCGGAACCGAAGGCGCCGGCGTTCATGGCCAGCGCGCCGCCCACCGAGCCCGGTATCCCCGCCATGAATTCGGCGCCGGTAAGACCGGACCTGGCGCTGAACCGGGCCACCTTGGCGCAGGCCGCGCCGCAACCGGCGCGGACGGCGTTGCCGGGCAGCAGTTCCAGCCGGTCTTTCATTCCCGACGTCGAAATAACGGCGCCCCGGATGCCGCCGTCCCGCACCAGCAGGTTGCTGCCCAGGCCGATCCAGGTAACCGGTTTGTCATCCGGTAGCGCGGCGAGGAAACCAGCCAGGTCGTCTTCATCGGCCGGGACGAAAAACAGGTCTGCCGGCCCGCCGACTTTCCAGGAAGTGTGCCGGGCCATGCTCTCGCCCGAGCTCAACCGGCCCCGTAGCGCCTGCTCGTCAAGGTGTGTGGTCACGGTTTCCATAAGCATGTCAGGCGCTCCCGTTGCCGTACGCCTGGAGCAGCCGGCCGCCCAGCGCGCTGATGTCTCCGGCGCCCAACAGCAGCAGGATATCGTTGTCTTCGGTAACGTTTCCCAGCACCGCCTGCAGTTCCACCTCGGTGTTGACAAGGATAGGTTCCACCTTGCCCCTGACCCTGAGCGCCCGGCTCAGGGAGCGGCTGTCGGCGCCCTGTATAGGCTGTTCCCCGGCGGGATACACGTCGAGCAGGAGCAATATCTTGAGTTCCGACAACACCTGGCAGAACTCTTCGAACAGGTCCCGGGTGCGGGTGTAGCGGTGCGGCTGGAACACCACCACTACCCTGCGCCCGGGCCAGCCGTCGGCCAGTGCGTCGCTGATAGCGCTTATTTCACTGGGATGGTGGGCATAATCATCGACCAGCAACACGGTCTTGCCGTTGATATGGATCTCGCCCAGGATCGAGCTCCGGCGGGATATGCCCTGGAAATTCGCCAGCCCGGCGCCAATGGCCTGCTGCGACACGCCCAGTTCGGTCGCCAGGGCCGTTGCCGCCAGCGCGTTGAGGACGTTATGTCGTCCCGGCAGGTTCAGGGTTACCCGGAACGGGTCATCTCCGTCACGGCGCGCGATGTCGAAACTGGTATGCGGGCCGTCATATTCAATCGCCTGCGCCCGGTAGTCGGCGTCAGAAGCTATCCCGTAGGTGACGTATGGCCGGTTTATGCGCGGCAGGATCTCCCGGATGCCGGCGTCATCGGCGCAGATGACGACCAGTCCGTAAAACGGCAGGCAGTGCAGGAAATCGATGAAATTGTTCTGCAGGGCCTGGTAACTGCCGCCGCAGTACTCCAGGTGGTCGGCGTCGATATTCGTCAGCACCGCGTACACCGGCGACAGGTGCAGGAAGGAGGCGTCACTCTCGTCCGCCTCCGCCACAATATATTTCCCCTTGCCGAGCCGGGCATGGGAACCGGTCATGTTCAGGCGCCCGCCGATAATATAGGTGGGATCGTACATGCCCTCCGCCAGCAGGCTGGCGATCAAGCTGGTGGTTGTAGTTTTGCCGTGGGTGCCGGCCACCGCGACCCCTTCCCTGAAACGCATCAGTTCGGACAACATTTCCGCCCGCGGGATGATGGGTATGCGCTGCCTGCGCGCCGCCAGCAGTTCCGGGTTGTCGGCGGGGACGGCGCTCGAATACACCACGACGTCGCTGCCGTCCACTGATTCCGCCCGGTGTTCGAAGCGCACCTCGACGCCCATGCCGGCGAGTCTGTCCGTGGTGCCGCCGCGCCGCAGGTCCGTGCCCGTCACCTCGTAACCCAGGTTGTGCAGCACCTCGGCTATCCCGCTCATGCCGGCGCCGCCGATGCCGACAAAATGGATCTGCCTGACCCGGCGCATGTTATGGCCCTCGGCGTTGTTGCGTTCTTCAGGCATAAGCGTGCTCCAGGCACAGCGCGCCGACCGCCTGTGCCGCATCGGGGAATGCGCAGGAACGGCTGTTGCGCGCCAGTTCGGACAGCCTGTCCTCCGTACTGAATAGCTGCCACAGCAGGTCCTCCAGTCCGGTTTCGGTAAGCTCGTCCTCCGGGAGCAGCAGCGCTGCGCCCGCGTCCCGCAGGAAACGCGCGTTGGCTGTCTGGTGATCGTCGATGGCATAGGGAAACGGGACCAGTATCGCGGCCAGCCCCGCGGCGCACAGCTCGGCTATGGTCAACGCGCCGGCTCGGCACACGGCGATATCCGCCCACTCATAAGCCGAGGCCATATCGTCAATGAACGGGTCGAGCCTGACCTGGTCCAGTTGCAGGCCGTCATACACGCGCTGCGTCTCGGCCAGGTGCCGCTCTCCGCACTGGTGCCGGACGTTCAGTTTCATCCTGCGCTGCAGCCTGTCCAGGGCCAGCGGCGCCACCCGGTTCAGCTTGCGCGCGCCCTGGCTTCCACCCAGTATCAGTATGTTCACAGATGCTGGGGTCAGAGTAAAATCCTCGTTATCCGGGCCTCCGGCACGGGCAGGGGTGATTTTACTCTGACCCCTGGATTTCGGCCCCTCCTCGTCATGCCGGACTTGTTCCGGCATCCAGTCGGATATTGTGTCGCTCGCAGGGCGACTCTTTGTTTCACTGGATTTTCGGCTGGCCAGGTCGACGATCTGGCGGCGTACCGGATTGCCGGTGGTGACGGCCCCGGCGCGGGCTTCGAACGTGCCGGGGAAGCCTTGCATGATCTTCACCGCGAAGCGGGCCAGGATGCGGTTGGTGGTGCCCGCAACCCTGTTCTGTTCATGGATTAACAGCGGGATGCGCAACAACCAGGCCGCAACGCCGCCCGGTCCACTGGCGAAGCCGCCCATGCCCAGCGCCGCCGCCGGGCGCCGCCGGATGCAGATATATAGCGCCTGAAATATTGCCGCCAGGATTTTCACCGGCGCCGCCAGCTTGCTCTGCAGTCCCTTGCCGCGCACGCCGCTCACCCTGACGGTCAACAGTTCTATGCCCTGTTGCGGCACCACCCGGTTCTCGATCCCGCGGGTTGTTCCCAGCCAGAACAGGGAAACGCCCCGGGCGCGCAGGTATTCGGCCACGGCCAGGGCCGGGTACACGTGCCCGCCGGTGCCTCCCGCCATGATCATGATCGGTCCGCCACTATTCATGGCCACCTTCCTGCCTGCGTATCCGGACACCCCGGGGATAACGGTTTTCCAGGTCGATGCGCAACAGGATTGCAACCAGTATGCAACAGGTGACGACACTGTTGGCGCCGTAACTGAACAGGGGCAGGGTCAGGCCCTTGGTGGGCAACAGCCCCACGTTTACCCCCATGTGGATGAATGCCTGGATGCCCATGAGCAGGCCGATGCCGTAGGCCATGTAGCAGGCAAAGAATTTCCCCAACTGGTGGGCGTAACCGGCGATGCTGAACGCTCGCCAGATGAACACCAGGAATGCCGCGGTCACCAGCAGGGAGAACAGCAGCCCCAGTTCCTCGGCGGAAATGGCGAATATGAAGTCCGTATGGGCCTGGGTCAGGTAAAACAGTTTCTGCACGCTGCTGCCCAGGCCGACACCGAGCCACTCGCCGCGCCCGAACGCGATCAGCGACTGGATGAGCTGGTAGCCGGAATTGAACGGGTCCTGCCACGGGTCGATGAATGCCTTGAGCCTGGCCAGGCGGTACGAAGGAAACACCGCCAGCGCGCCTAGCGCCGCGACCATCACCGGTATCCAGACAAGGAACCGGCTTGCCGGGATACCGGCCAGGAACAGCATGCCCACCGTGGTGAGGAAAATGACGACGACCGAACCGTAATCCGGCTCGAGCAGCAACAGGGCGGAGATGAGGGTGACCACGCCGATGGGGCGTATAAAGCCGGTAAACGTCATGTGCAGGCGGCTTGCGTTGCGCACCAGGTACGCCGCGACGTAGGCGATCATGCACACCTTGGCCAGTTCCGAACCCTGGAAATTGACCGGGCCCAGCCGGATCCAGCGTACGCTGCCGTTGACTTCGCGGCCTACGCCGGGGATCAGCACCAGCGCCAGCAACGCGATGGCCAGCAATAACAGGGGCAGGCTCATTTTTTCCCACAGGACCACCGGAGATTTGAGGATGAAGGCGCCCAGAGCCAGGCCCAGCGCCAGGGAGAACACCTGGCGCCGGAAATAGTAAAACGGATCGTCGTGCAGCCGTTCGGCGAGCGCAATGGAGGAGGACGCCACCATGACCAGTCCTGCCGTGAGCAGGAACAGGATGACGACAACCAGCCACGGGTCATGGTCGTGCCAGCTTGCCATCCTGACTTCCTGGAGCCTGATTGCCTGAAGTTTCTGCATTATTCCTCGCCCGCAGGGCGACTCCTGATTCCGGCGACGCTGTGTTTGAAGGCATCGCCGCGCTCTGCGAAGTCTCTGAACATGTCGGTACTGGCGCAGGCGGGGGACAGCAATACGGTATCCCCGGGTCGCGCGACACGCGCTGCGGCGCTTACCGCCGCGTCCATGCCGGTTGCGTAAAATACGGGGTTGCCGGGCGGCACGATGGCGGTTATTTCCTGCGCGCTCTTGCCCATCAGTATGACGGCCTTGACATGCGCGCCGATGGCGTGCGCCAGCGGTGCGAAGTCCGCGCCCTTGCCGTCGCCCCCGGCTATCAGGACTATGTTGTTGCGGTCCTGCGCCAGGCCCCGCAGGGCCGCCAGGGTGGCGCCGACGTTGGTCCCCTTGGAATCGTTGATCCAGTCGACGCCGTTGATCGCGGCCACCCGTTCGCAGCGGTGCGGCAGCCCGGAAAAATCGCGCGCGGCCTCCAGCATGGCAAGCAGCGGCAGGTCCAGCGCCCGGCCCAGTGCCAGGCAGGCCAGCACGTTGGCCAGGTTGTGCAGACCGTGGACCCTGAGTTCGGACTGCCTGATCAGCATTTCATCCCCGTGAACCAGCCAGGTCTCGCCGTTGCGGTCGCCGGCCCGGAAATCGGCGTCCGGCCGCGCCAGGGAATAACTGACGGTCCTGCGCCCCGGGCGCTGCATGGCGCGCACGGTTTCATCATCCAGGTTGATGATCATGGCGCCGTCGCCGGCATAGATGTTCTGCTTGGCCTGCGCGTAGTCTTCCATGCTTTCATGGCGGTCCAGGTGATCCGCCGATATGTTCAGGACCGCGGCGGCGGCGGGCCTGTGAGAGCGCAGGGTTTCGAGCTGGAAACTGGACAGTTCCAGCACGTAATAATCCGGCGCCGGCCGTGACAGCAGGTCCAGCGCAGGGGTGCCGATATTGCCGCCGAGACCGGCCCGCAGGCCTGCGCGTTCCAGCATCTGAGCCAGCAGGCTCACCACCGTGCTCTTGCCGTTGGACCCGGTAACCGCCACCAGCGGGGCGTTGGCGTTGCGGCAGAAAATCTCCATGTCGCCCAGGATTTCCACCCCGGCGCGCGCGGCGGCGCGGACGGCCGGATGGTGCGGAGCGATGCCGGGGCTGACCACCAGGCGGCGCGCCCGGCACAGCAGTTCCGGACTGAATTCGCCGGCAAAGAACGGGGTATCCGGATAGCGTTGTTTCAGGTCCGGCAGTCCGGGCGGTTGCTGCCGGGTATCGGCCACCCCGGTGCGCTCTCCCAGGCCTGCCAGGTAGTTGATGCATGACAGGCCGGTCCTGCCCAGTCCCAGCACCAGCGTGTCGAAATGTTGCGCTTGTTCAGTCATGCCGTAGTTGCCGGTAGCGCCTGCAGCCTGCGTGTTTGTCGAAACCATGTCCCGTCACCAGTCCTCCGTCACCTGGTCTTCATGCCGGCCAGGCCGATCAGCGCCAGGACCACCGTGATGATCCGGAAACGCACGATGACGGTTGCGGCCTGCATGTTTCTCGAAAACATGTAGCGTCACCTGATCTTCATGCTGGCCAGGCCGATCAGAACCAGGATTACGGTGATGATCCAGAAACGCACGATGACCCGCGGTTCAGGCCAGCCTTTCAATTCGTAGTGGTGGTGCAGCGGCGCCATGCGGAATATTCGCCTGCCGGTGAGCTTGTACGAGGTAACCTGCAGGATCACGGACACTGTTTCGACGACGAACACGCCGCCCATGATGAACAGGACCAGTTCCTGCCGGACGACCACCGCGATGGTGCCCAGCGCGGCGCCCAGGGACAACGCCCCGATGTCTCCCATGAACACCTGGGCGGGGTAGGTGTTGAACCAGAGGAACCCGAGGCCGGATCCGGCGACGGCCGCGCAGACGATACAGACTTCACCTACGCCGGGTATGTAGGGGAACCCGAGATACTCGGCGAACCTGATGTGGCCGGTCACGTAGGCGAACGCGGTCAGCCCGCCCACGACCATGACGGTGGGCATGATCGCCAGGCCGTCCAGGCCGTCCGTCAGGTTCACCGCGTTACTCGAGCCGACGATGACGAAATAACTGGTGACGATGAACAACAGGCCCAGTTCATAGTTAAAGGTCTTGATGAACGGCAGGATCAGGGTCGTTTCCGCGGGCGCAGCGGCGCTCGCATACAGGTAGCCGGCGATGGACAGCGCGAACACCGACTGCCAGAAATATTTCCAGCGGGCGCTCAGGCCCTTCGGGTTCTTGTGCACGATCTTGCGGTAGTCATCCACCCAGCCGAGCAAGCCGAACGCGAGGATGGCGGCAAATACCACCCAGACGAAGCGGTTGGTGAGGTCCGCCCAGCACAGGATGCTGACGCAGATGGAAAACAGGATGAGCAGCCCGCCCATGGTGGGCGTGCCGGCTTTTTCCAGGTGCGTCTCAGGACCGTCATCGCGCACTTCCTGGCCGATGCGGTACTTGTCCAGGTAGCGGATCAGCCTGGGGCCCACCAGCAGCGTCACGAACAACGCCGTCAGGGCGCCGAGGATGGTGCGGGTGATGATGTACTGGAACGCGTTGAAGCCGCTGTAGAACTGCGTCAGGTATTCCGCCAGCCAGTACAGCATCAGTCGCTCCCTCCTGCCAAGGCTGCCACCACGCGTTCCATGGCCATGGACCTGGAGCCTTTGACCAGCAGCACCACGCCGGGGCGCAGTTCGCGGCGCAGGGTCCCGACCAGGTCGTCCAGCGCCCCGAAATGCGCCGCCCCGGCGCCGAAACCCGTTACCGCGTGCGCGGCAAGTTCACCCAGCCCGTACAGGCGCTCGATGCCGAGTTCCCGCGCCCCGGCGCCGGCCTGTTCGTGGAGGCCGGCAGCCGTGGCGCCCAGTTCGCCCATGTCTCCCAGGACCAGCCAGGTCTGTCCCGGCATTTCATTCGCCACCCTGAGGGCGGCGTCCAGGGACGCGGGATTGGCGTTATAGGTATCGTCAAAGATCAGGGCGCCGCTGAGGCCGGTCTTCAACTGCATCCTGCCCTTGACGGGTTGCGCCCTGCGGAGACCGGCGCTGACCTGCGCCGGCGGGATATCGACGGCAATGCAACAGGCCGCGGCCGCCAGCGCGTTCATGACATTGTGGCTGCCGGCCAGGCTCAATTCCACGGCTGTCCCGGCGCCGTTGTATACCAGGTCGAAACGGGTCCGCCCCGCGCCGGGGGCCAGGTCGATATTGTGCGCGCGCACGTCCGCGCGCGGGCCGGTCCCGAACGTGATCTGCCGGTTGCCGCGGGTACGCTCAAGCCACAGCCCGGCGTATTCGTCATCGATATTGATGATGGCCGCGCCGCCCGGCGCCAGTCCGTCGTAGATTTCGGCCTTCGCTTCAGCCACTCCCGCAACGGAGCCGAAGCCCTCGAGATGGGCCGGCGCGCACTGCGTGATGAGCGCCACGTCCGGCCGGGTGATGCGGCTCAGCCAGCTTATCTCGCCGGGGTGGTTGGCGCCCATCTCCACCACGGCATAACTGTAGCCGGGCGCCAGTCTGAACAGGGTCAGCGGCACGCCGATATCGTTGTTCAGGTTGCCCCGGGTGGATAGCACTTCGGCATTCACGGAGAGGATGGCGCTGATCATTTCCTTGACCGTGGTCTTGCCGTTACTGCCGGTCACGGCGATGATCGGCAGGTCGAAGCCGGCGCGCCAGTGCGCCGCCAGCAGGCCCGCCCGTTTCCTGGCGTTATCCACCTCGATCACGGGCAGCGGGTAGCCGGCGTCCCGGTCCACCAAGGCCGCGCTGGCGCCCCGCGCCAGCGCGTCGGGAATGAAATCGTGGCCGTCGCGCTGCGGTCCGCGCAGGGCGATGAACAGTTCGCCGGCTTGTAGCGTGCGGCTGTCGTAGCTGCAACCGGTAAAGCGCCGGTCCGCTCCGTTGAGTTGACCTTCCATCGCTGCACAGGCGTCTGACAGGCGCATGCTGATCACCCCGCTCGCTCCAGGAGCGCCCGGACCTGCTGCCGGTCGCTGAAAGGGTAACGTTTGCCCGCGATTTCCTGCGCGGTTTCGTGTCCCTTGCCGGCGATGAGCGCCACGTCGCCGGGCCGCGCCTGCTCCAGCGCCAGTTCGATGGCCCGGGAGCGGCTGCGCTCGACCGTGACGCCGGCCGCGTCTTTCATGCCGGAAAGAATATCCGCGATAATATCGTCTCCGGATTCGGTCCTTGGGTTGTCATCGGTCAGGATCACTTGCGCGGCCAGCCGCTCTGCCGCCGCTCCCATCACTGGGCGCTTTTCCCGGTCGCGGTCGCCACCGCAGCCGAACACGCAGATGAGCCGCCCTTCACAGTCTTTGCCCAGGCTCGCCAGGGCCTGCTCCAGGGCCGCCGGGGTATGCGCGTAATCGACGACCACGCGCGCTCCGTCGGCGCGCACAAAACTTTCCATGCGGCCCGGGACCGGACCGGTGTTCTCCAGCTTTTCCAGGACCTGGTCGAAGGAGAACCCCGCCAGGCACAGGGTCGAGATGACGGCCAGGATATTGCCGGCGTTGAATTTGCCGGTCACGCCGGGCCGCACCCGGCCGCTGCCCCAGGGACTTGCGATATCCAGTGCCAGTCCGGGACCGGGCGCCGGCTCCGCCGCGACCAGGGGCGCAAACCCGCGCGCGGCCAGGCCGTAGCTAATCGGTTCCACGCCCGCCGGAAGCTGTTGCAACAGCCTGCGTCCCCGGTCGTCATCGGCGTTTACCACGGCTGCGCGCAGGGACTCGAACGCGAACAGTTTGCTCTTGACGCGGAAGTAGTCGTCCAGGTCGCGGTGGTAATCCAGGTGGTCCCGGCTCAGGTTGGTGAACACCGCGGTGTCGAACTCGACGCCGTTCACGCGACCCTGGTCCAGGGCATGGGACGATACCTCAATGTATGCCGCGTCCGCGCCGGCGTCGAGGAAACCGGCGCACAAGCGTTGCAGGCCGATGGCGCCGGGGGTCGTATTGGGACCGGATTGCAAGCGCGGGAAACAACCGTAACCGAGCGTGCCGACCAGACCCGCGGGTTTCCCGGCGAGCTCCGAATGAGCTTTCGCCAGCCACCAGCTTACCGAGGTCTTGCCGTTGGTCCCGGTAATGCCGGTCACACGCAGGCGTTGCGTGGGTTCGTTGTAGAAGCGGGCGGCGATTACGCCCTGCTTGTCCCGCAAGGCCGGCACCGGGATGGCCGTGATGACTGGGGCCAGGCGCCGGTCCAGGTCTGAAAGCAGCGCTTCGTCCACGGCGACTGCCGCCGCCCCTGCCTGTACCGCAGCGCGGATATACAGGCTGCCCCGGGTGCCGGTCCCCGGACAGGCCAGGAACAGGTCGCCGTGGCGCACCTCGCGACTGTCGGCCCGGATGCCCTGCACGGAAATGTCATGCCCGACGGGCGCATCGGTCATCCCTTCCAGCAAAGTCTGCAATGGAATTCCGGTTTGATTCCTGTTTTCCGCCAACATCATCACCTTGAGCTGTCTGCCAGTAACGCCTGTTGTTCGAGGCCGATCAGGTTGTCGGGGGGAATGTTCATGATGCGCAACGCGCCCTGCATGACGGTTGAAAATACCGGCGCCGCCACCTGGCTGCCGAAGTACTTGCCGGCCCCCGGATCATCCACCACGACGACCAGGACCAGGCGCGGGTCCGTCGCCGGGGCAAATCCCGCGAACAGGGAAACATAGCGATCCTCCTCGTAACCGGAGTCCGAGGTCTTGTGCACGGTGCCGGTCTTGCCGGCGACATGGTAACCCTCCACCGCGGCGCGCCACCCGCTACCGCCCGTACCGACCACCGAGCGCATCATCCTGTTCACCTCGAACGCGACCATTTCCGGCATGACCCGCCGGGGTTCGGGGAGGACGTTCACTTTCTGGAAACTGATCGGGTACAACAGGCCGCCCGCCGCAATCACGGAATAGGCCTGGGCCAACTGCATGGCAGTCACCGAGATGCCGTATCCGTAGGAAACGGTCGCCAGGTCAACCTTCGACCAGCCGGCAAAATCCGTGAGTGTCCCCGTCACTTCCCCGGGATACCCGTTCATGGTCGTAGTGCCGAAGCCGATGCTGTGGTGCAGCTTCCAGAGCCGTTCCGGCCCGAGCGAAAACGCCACCTTGGTGGTGCCGATGTTGCTTGACTTGCGGATTACGTCGCTGATGCTCAGGGTTCCGTAATTGTTTATATCGCTGATGGAATAACGGCCGACGGAGAGGCGTCCCGGCGCGGTATCAATCATGGTTTCCGGCTGGTACATCCCCGACATGAGTGCCGCCGCGACAGTGAACGGTTTCATGGTGGAACCGGGCTCGAAAACATCCGTCACCACGCGGTTCCGGTAATGGCTGCCGCTGATACCGGCGCGGTTATTGGGATTGAACGGGGGCTGTACCGCCAGGGCCAGCACCTCGCCCGTCCTGATGCCGAGCAGCAGCAGCATGCCGCCCCTGGCCTTGTGGTCAAGCACCGCGGTTTTCAGTTCCCGGTATGCCAGGTATTGCAGGCGCTGGTCCAGGGCCAGGGTCAGCGTCTCTCCGGGAACAGACTGCCTGATGTTTTCTATGTCCTTGACGATGGAACCGTACAGGTCCTTCAACACCCTTTTCCTGCCCGGGTCGCCGCGCAGCCAGTCGTCAAAGGCGAGTTCGATGCCTTCCTGCCCCTCATCGTCGATATTGGTAAACCCGACCAGGTGGGAAGCCACCTCGCCCAGGGGGTAGTATCTCTTGTACTCCTTGCCGGTGTTGATTCCCGGTATTTTCAGCGCCTGTACCCGGCGCGCCGTGTCGGGCGGCACATGTCTCTTCAGGTAAAAGAAATTCCTGTCCAGGCGCGCCGACAGCAACTTCCTGAGCTGTTCATCCGACGTGTCCAGCAGGCCGGCCAATTCTCCCAGGTCCGCGCCTGACGCCAGCACCTTGCCCGGCACCGCCCAGACCGAGGCCACCGGCGTGCTGACTGCCAGGGGTTCGCCGTTCCGGTCCGTGATCATGCCCCGGTATGCGGGGATGGTAACGCTGCGCACTGCCCTGGCGTCCCCTTCGTTTTTGAGGAAATCCTTGTTCAGGATCTGCAGGTAGAAGACCCTGGACGCGACCGCCATTGCCGCGATGGCGAACAACACCAGCACAAACCACTTGCGGACGACATAACCGGATTCCTGGGCGCGGCCGCTCATGGTACAAGGAATACCCTTGATCCGTTGTTCGGCACCAGCATGTCCAGGTCTTCGCTGACTATGCGCTCGATCCGGTCGTCAAGCGACCATGTGCTCTGTTCGATCTGTAGTCTGCCCCATTCCTCGTTCAGCAGGTCGCGCTGTTTTTTCAACTCCTCGATCTCCATGAAGACCGCGCGCGCGTTGTGCTGTGTCGCGACCACCGAAATAGCGGAAACCAGTACGGCGGACACGAGGAGAAGCACGATAGCTGTCTTCATTGCGCACCTCCCTGTGCGCAACCCTGACGGGCGGCAGTGCACAAATTCGCCAGGAGCGAATTTGAACGGCGTAGCGCCAGCGGAGCCGGCCCCAAAGGGGCAAAGTACAGGACGTACTTTGTAAATCGGCTTTCCTGCCGATTTGTCATTGCAGTTTCTCCGCGGCCCTGAGGATCGCGCTGCGGCCGCGCGGGTTGTCCTGGTTTGCTTCGCCTTCCGACTTGACTGGCCGTCCCAGCGGTCGCATGGCGGGCTTGAGCAGATCGCCGGGAACAGGCAGGTAGCCGGGATAAGGGTTGGGGCGGGACTGTTGCCTGATAAATCTTTTTACAATGCGGTCTTCCCCCGAATGAAAGCTTATGACGGCCAGTCTCCCGCCGGGGCGCAATATGCCGGTTACCTGCGACAACGCCGCCTGCAACTCCTCCAGTTCGTTGTTGACGTGGATGCGGATGGCCAGGAATGAGCGGGTGGCGGGATGTTTACTGCGTTCGACGTGGGGGACTGCCGCCCTGATCAGGTCGGCAAGTTCCCTGGTCGAAGTGATCGCCTGCTCGGAACGCCGCTCCGTGATGGCCCGGGCGATGCGTCCGGCGTATCTCTCCTCGCCGTACTGTCGCAGTACGTTGCGTATTTCAGTCCGGTCGGCCTGGTTAATCCAGTCTGCCGCGCTGGTTCCTGTGCCTGGGTTCATTCTCATGTCGAGCATACCGTCCCTGAGAAAGCTGAAACCGCGGGAGGCATCGTCCAGTTGTGGCGAGGAAACGCCGAGGTCGAACAACAGGCCGTCGACCTTGCCGCGCAGACCGGCTTGCCCGATGACCTCGTCAAGGCGGGTGAATGTATGCGGGTAGAAGCTGAAACACGGGTTGCCGGCAAACTCTTCCCGGGCAAACCGGGCTGCTTCCGGGTCCTTGTCGAAAGCGAGCAGCCGGCCCCGGTCGCCGAGGCGTTGCAGGATTGCCCTGCTGTGACCGCCACGGCCGAAGGTACAGTCCACGTAACAGCCGTCCGGACGTATTGCAAGAGCCTGGAGCGCTGCATCGAGTAATACCGGTTTATGTGTGT
>JAPPLI010000018.1 GCA_028819495.1 Gammaproteobacteria bacterium
ATTATTCCTGCACCGGACGCGGGCGCTACCAGTTCGGTCCCGACTCGGAAGAGTTAAACATGATCCGTGATGAACTGGGCGACCTGCCGCTTGTGGGCTTTTTTGCCAACGGGGAGATTTTTCACAACAGGTTGTATGGGTATACGGGTGTGCTGACTGTCTTTTGTTGATCTTCAGTAACTATCCCCGGCTCACCCAGTCCACCCCAGGCCGGCGCTGACGCAGTTGATGGAAAGCAGCAGCGCAACCAGGTCCGACTGTTTGCCCTGTTCGCGAAAGCGTTTGACCAGTTCTACCTGGGCCAACCCGACCTGCCTCAGGATATCGCCCCGGCGCTCGAGCTTCCTGCCGAATCGGGGAAAGCGTTCAGCGAGCCTTGTCTCGCCGGTGATGAGCAGGATTTTTTCCACGGACAGTTCGTATTCCCTGACAATCATCAGGTGAAACTTATCTTTGGTATCAGATTCATTTAACAGGCCGGCGTAGCTGCGCATTACCTCGGCATCCACAAAAGCCAGGGTTTTTTCTACCTCGTCGACGATCAACCCGAACAGTCGCCAGTTTTCATACATATCCCGCAGCAGCTTAGCGCTTTCCTGCCCCCTGACTTTGACGAAGTTCTCCACGGCGCTGCCCAGTCCGTACCAGGCGGGGACGTGGTGGCGGTTCTGAGTCCAGGCGAATACCCAGGGGATGGCGCGCAGGTCGTCCAGCGTATCGGCACCGAAACGCCGGTCCGGGCGCGAGCCGATGCGCAGTTTACCCAGTTCCTGGACCGGGCTTGCCGCGTAGTAGTAATCCACCAGTCCGGCTTCCTCGACCAACTGCCTGTAGGCCGTATAGGCCAGGCTGGACAGCGCATCCATGGCCTGCTCGAATTCCGGCGCAGGTTTGAGTTGCTGCGCGTCCATGGACTTCAGGGTATGTTCCATAACGCCGGCCGCGAGCGACTCCATCTCGTATTGCGCGGTGCCGTGGTTGGCGTACTTGGAGGACACGACCTCACCCTGTTCGGTAATCCGCAACCTGCCGTTCACGGAACCCGCAGGTTGCGCTGCAATGGCGTTACCGGTGGGGCCGCCGCCGCGACTGACCGAACCTCCCCTGCCGTGAAAAAAGACAATCGGTATCTTGCGCTTGACGCCAATTCTGGTCAGTTCGACCTGGGCGCGGCTCAATTCGTGATTGGCCGTCAGGAACCCGCCATCCTTGTTGGAATCGGAATAACCGATCATGACTTCCTGGATGCCGCCCTGTTCCCTGACGCTGCGACGGACAACCGGTGTCTGCAACAGGGTCTGCATAATCCGGGGGGCAGCACGGAGGTCCTGGATTGTCTCAAACAACGGTATTACCGGTAACGGGGAGAGTTCCACCGCCTGGCTGTCGATAAACACGCCGGCGTATTTGGCCAGCAGGTAGACGCCCAGAACGTCTGCCACCGAGCGGGTCATGCTCAGGATGAATCCGCCCACGGCCTCCCGGTCCAGGGTTTGCCGGGTTTCTGCGATCAACTGGAGCAGGCCGAATGTCGAGGCGCTCTGCCTGTCATTGAAGGAAAAGTGCGGGAGCCGGTCAAAAGGCTCAGCCAGTTCCGCCTGTATCCACTCAAGCCATGCAGGAGAATCCATCTCCGGCGGCGTCTCCTGACCCGTGCGCATGCGCCAGATGTCCTGCAGGGTCCGGGTGATAACCGTGGAGTTCTCCCTGACGTCAAGCCGCGTCGTGCAAAACCGGAATGCCTCGGCCTGGCGCAATAGCGGTGTTACCTGCGCCTTTGCGAGTTGCGCGCAGTCCGCTTCTTCCAGACCCTGTTCGAGGGTTTTCAAATCCTGTATGAACTGATCGGCCGTGTCATAGGTAAAAGCGCTGAGCGTACTCTTTTTCTCGGTGTTTTTTACCTTTTCCAGCATGCAGAAGACAAACTGGCGGAAGATCTCGCCCGGGTTGCGTTTTTCCAGGTTTTTTCTTTGGCCGCCTGCATCCAGCAGTTCGTCCAGGCGTTTCATGAGCACGACGGGAGCGCGGATCGCATGGACCGAGATACTGATCTTCGGGAACAGTTGTTCCAACTGCTTCCTGTAGTGCAACAGAACGGCCTGCCTGTTCAGCAACAGGGCCTCGCGGGTAACGGCACTACTCACGAACGGATTGCCGTCCCGGTCACCCCCTATCCAGGAACCGAACCGGAAAAATGGCGGAATAGTGAATGCTTTACCGGGATAATGGGTGGACAGGGCCAGGTCCAGCCGTTCCAGGGTCTCCGGGACCCGCTCATACAGGGTCTGTTCAAAGAAATGCAGACCCCATTTTATCTCCTGGACGACGGAAGGCTTTTCCAGGCGCAACTCACCGGTCAGCCAGAGCAGATCGATTTCATTGCGAAGTTGCTCTTCCAGAGCCTCCCGTTCACGCGGAGTCCAGCGCGTGGCTTCCAGGCGATACAGGATGACGTAGATGCGCCGGTGTATCTGCAGGACCGTCACGCGCTTCGCTTCCGTGGGATGCGCAGTAATGGTCGGCGTCACTTTCATGGCGTTCAGCAGACCCTGGACTTCCCGGTGGGGCAGTCCCATCCCCGCAGCCTGCGCGATGACGTTGGCGAACGTGCCGGAAACGTGCTCAAGTCCCTGGATGCCTTCGGTGACCCGGCGCCGGCGCATAGCCGCGTTTTCCTCGGCAATATTGAGGAGTTGGAACCAGATTCCCCATGCCTGCAACCCGGCCAGCAACAGTTCGTTATCGTCCCTGGGCAGATCCTGCTTGCCTTCAAAGACCGGGAGTATCTCCGGTTTTCTCTGCCGGATGACCTGGCGCAACTGCTCCGCCAGCAGGTCGATGAGGTTGCTGGCGTAACTGGCCGCTGCCGAGTCCAGCCCGGCAACCGAAGACTGCTCAGGGAAATCGAATGGTGAATGAGAGCTGGTTTTCACACAACGCGATCGCGCGGCGTCCCACCATCGAAAAATGCCTGCAGGTTTTCCACGACCCGCATACCCATGGCTACCCGGGTTTCCCTGGAAGCGCTGCCCAGGTGCGGAAACAGCACCACGTTCTCCATGGACAACAATTTCTCCGGAACGGCCGGTTCTCCCTCATATACATCCAGACCGGCGCCGGCAATGGCGCCCTGTTCCAGTGCCGCAATAAGGGCAGGCTGGTCGATAACGTCGCCGCGCGCGCTGTTGACAAGAAATGCCCCCGGTTTCATCAGGGCCAGCCGGTCACTGTTGATTAAATGATAGGTTTCCTTGCCTCCCG
>JAPPLI010000180.1 GCA_028819495.1 Gammaproteobacteria bacterium
GGCTGGCTCAGGGCGTCGGCAACCAGTTCGTCCACGTTGCTGCCGGTCAGTGAGTTCAAAAACGCAACGATGGAATCAATCTCCGTGTCGCTCAGTCCCAGCGGTTGTACCAAGGGGTCCAGCAGTTCGTTTTTTATACCGCCGCGGTTGTAGAATTCCACCACCTCGCGCAGGGTGCGCAGTGAACCGTTGTGCATGTACGGGGCGCTGAGAGCCACGTTACGCAGTATGGGTGTCCGGTATTTCCAGCGGTCATCCGGGTCGCCGGTAATCTCGTAATAACCCAGGTCGTTGGGCGCGGGTTTGCCGGCTAAAGTGACGAATTCCCGGTCCACCGTCAGCGTGGTGCCGGGCGCCACGGTAACCTGCACCTTGTCATCCGGCGTTCCCATGGAAACCAGGTAACCGATGCCGGTATTGTGCAGGCCGTGGTCGGTGAACAGGGCGTAATCCCGGTTTACGGTATGGCATGAGACGCAGCGCGCCTTGCCGGTAAACAGTCTGAACCCGGCTGCCGCCTGTTCGCCCAGGGCATCTTCCTCGCCGCCGTAATACCAGCGGTCGAAGGCGCTGCCTGCCGAATTCAGGGTGCGCTGGTAGCTGGCGAGCGCCATGCCCACGGTTTCCATGCCCGGCCCCTTCCCGTCGAACGCCTGTTCAAATTTACCGCGGTATTCCGGCAGGGATTTCAGCCTGTCGATGACGAAGCCTACGGACGGGTTGGCCATTTCGTTGCGCGCCAGCAGCGGGGTCCAGACCTGCTGCTCCAGCAGGTTCTCCCGGGCGTCATGGAACAGCACGCGGGCGAAGCCGACGTTATACAGAGTCGGGGCATTGCGCCGCAGCGTGCGGCCCTCGATGCCTATGGCGACCGACAGTTCCTGGCTGGTGAAACCCTGTTCCGGGATATGGCACATGGCGCAGGAGAGCGTGTTGTTGTGGGACAGGCGCCGGTCGAAGAATAATTGCCGGCCCAGTAGAATCTTTTCCTGTGTCAGCGGGTTGTTCTCCGGGACCTCGAGCGCAGGCAGGCCGGACAGGGCTCCCTCGCTTGCCCCACCCTCCCCTGCGCCTGCCGTTGGCTGCGGCGCCGCGCCGAAACCGTCATCTCCACTTTCCATGGCCAGTGTGATGATGTCATTGATCACCGTGTCCGCATGCAGGAACGAGACGCTGTAGATGTTGCGCACCTGTTTTTCCCTGTCCAGCAGGAACACCCTCAGGATATGGGAAATGTTCCCGGTGTATTCCCCGGCCTCGTTGTATTCCTTCTGCACCGACTGGTTGAATCCCCGGAGCAGGGGTTGCAACCGCTCCGCCGAAGCCGTGGTCAGGAAGCGCCAGTCATAGCCGTTGCGGCTGAACTTCCTGCCGTACTCGACCATCACCTGCGGCGTATCGAAATCCGGGTCGAAGCTGAGGCTGACCATACGCACCTGGTCCTTAAGGCGCATATCCGCGTCCAGCCGTTGCTGCAACTGCCCCAGGACGAAGGTGGCCAGGGGACAGCCGTTGACGTCGTTGCAACTGGTGAAGATAAAGCTGAGGACGACGAACTTGTCGCCGAGGAACTCATCCAGGGGCCGTTCGCGTCCCGCTTCGTCCAGGACCAGGCCGCTACCGGCCCTGCCCAGCGGGGGAAGCTGGTAGGTGCCCGGTTCCGGCGCGTCGTATTCAAGGACTCGATAGCCCGGCGCCAGGACCTGCGCCGGCGCGTCATGCCGGTGCTGTGCCTGTGCGTTAAGCGTTGCCGCAGGAAAAAGACAAAAAACACCGGCTGCCATCAAGACGGCCGGCGGGAGAATACTTCGTTTCACGTCATTGCCGCGCCCCGTATCGTCATTCCCGCGAAGGCGGGAATCCAGTCATCCAAAGGGTCGCCTTCCAGGCGACACAGTATTTTACTGGATGCCGGAACAAGTCCGGCATGACGGAGGAGCGGCCCCGAACGTCAGTAATTAGCCGCCACGGATACAGCGCTGTCCTCCCCGGAAGGCCGTTTTTTCGCATACAGGGCATAGGAGCCGAAGCGCATCTGGTGCGGCATGCCCAGCCCTGCCGCCAGGAAATCGATGGAGAACTGCAGGTTCAGTTTCTCCCCGTCCCAGGTGTAGGACTTGAAATATTGCAGATCTTCACCATCCGCCGCCTGCCGCTTGTCCCAGTTGGACAGCAGGGACGAGGTGAAATAAACCCGTTTCCCGTCCCAGCTCTGGGACAGCATGTTGATCTGGGCGCCGATCTTTTCCGCGTAGATTTCCTTTGCGTTATGGGGATCGCTGATATCGAATACCCGGGCCATACCGTCGTTCCAGGTATCCACCCACAACAGTGAATCATCCGCCGAGATGGATATGTCCACGGGCAGCGGAATCTGCTCGGCGACACCGATGTCCGCAACCGGCTTCGCGTGCCAGTCACCGCCGTCATCTTCGTAGATCAGCCAGATCTTGGACGTGAGCGCGGTGGTGGTGAAGCAGTAATTGTTGCGCGAACCCCAGGCGCAACGGATTTCCAGCGGCGCCCCGGGCACGTCCAGCACCTTTTTCGGCTGGCGTTTGTGCAGGTCCCAGACGACCACGGTATTGCCGAAGCGCTGCATGGCCTCCGGGTCGGCCATCATCTGGCCCAGGTCCATCATGTAATTGTTCCAGCCGGTAAACGAAGACGTGACCAGGACGTTGCGGCGCGGCAGCGCGCGCACGTCATAACCATAACCGTCGGCGAAACTGCCGGACTTGACCGCACCCTGAAGATCGGCATCGGTAGGCATCCAGTAAGTGGCGATGTACTCTCCTTCATTAGTGTATTCCACCATGCCGGTAACTCCGCCGTGATCCTTGTCATTCGACAGCCCGGTGATGAGCATTCTGCCGGGCATGGCATAACTGGTGTGCGGGCCGACCACACCGCCGCTGCGGTCGACGAAATCTTCGATGGTCTTGTGCACCCTGGGTTCGGCCGGGTCCGAATGGATATCAAAGATAAAAATCCTGTTGGTGTCCAGCCCGGACGCCCACAGGTAGCGGCGGTCATCCGTCAGTCCCGAGTGATGGGCCTCGTTACGGCCGCCCACCGAGAGGGTGTGGACTACCTTGCCGTAATTTTCCGACTGCGGATTGACGTCAACGGTAACCAGCTTGTCCTGTTCGTCCCCAAGACCCTCCATGCCCAGCGTCCAGACATAGACGAAATCCTCCTGGCCGACGATTTTCGCCATGTACGGCGACATGCAGGTCTC
>JAPPLI010000177.1 GCA_028819495.1 Gammaproteobacteria bacterium
CGCCGGGCGGCATGGGGGAGGTCGGCACGCCGCCCCTGGCGCCGGCCTTGTGCAACGCCATATTCGCGGCAAGCGGACAACGTATCCGCCGTCTTCCGTTGCAGGATCATCTATTGGTATAGCGCCGTAATCCCTGCTGACGATGCCGCATCGCAAACGGTCTTCTCTGGTTGTATTATTAATCGCATTAATTTCCTTCCCTTGTTATCCTCAATCCTTCACGAACGAATTGTTATCGAGTCTTGAGGGAAGCTGGCGCGGTGAGGCCGTGCATACACCGGTAGGACCAACCCCGTATAATGTGGTTTTCAGCCGTAATGAATCCGGATGCGTGTCAGGCACCGCGTATACCGGCTTCAGTAATCATACCTGGACGTTTTGCCCCGCAGAAAACGGGCTAAATTTGAACTTTCTATCCGATTTCAGGGGCAATGAAGACCTGATTCTGCTGGAATCAATATATTGGGAACAGGAGAAAGTGGTTTTCAAATCCGATAAGATAGCGTTCATGGATGTAATCCTGGCCCGCGCAGAGAGTAAATTTGTAATAGATATAATGCATCATGACGAACTACATGTGCGTATTGAACTGACGCCTGCCGGTACCGCCGGCCCGCGTTGACGGGAAAGTTGCGGCTATAACGTACCATCATGAGACTGACGGGTGATGAATTCAGGCGCTGGGACCATAAGTCCATCACGCTGCTGGGCATGTCCGGGGTCGGCAAGACCACCCTGGCAAGAAAGCTGCGCCGGCACAACTGGTTCCATTATTCCGGCGATTACCGGATTGGCACCCGTTACCTGGATGAGCCGATTCTGGACAACATCAAGCAGCACGTTATGCAGATCCCTTTTACCCGGGAGTTGCTGCGTTCCGATTCGATTTACATCACCAACAACCTCGATATCGACAACCTGAAACCGCTTTCCAGTTTTCTGGGCAAACTGGGTAATCCGGAACTGGGCGGGCTGGACCTGAAGGAATTCAAACGCCGCCAGGAACTGCACCGACTTGCCGAGGTTAATTCCATGAACGACGTGCCGGAGTTTATGCAACGGGCTCGTGAAGTATACCGCTATGCGCATTTTGTCAATGACGCCGGCGGCAGCCTTTGCGAGATGGATGACGCCGTGATCAAATTGCTGGCGCAGCATACGTTGATTTTATATATCGAGGCTACCGCTGAGGATGAAAAGGAGTTGATCGCCCGAGCCGAGCGGGACCCGAAGCCGTTGTATTACCAGGAGGCCTTCCTGGATGAGCAACTGGCCGAATACATGCGTGAACGGGGCCTGGATTACATTGCCTTGATCGAACCCGATGATTTTGTCAGGTGGGTGTTCCCCAGACTGTTTCGCGCCCGTATTCCGCGTTATGAACACATCGCCGCCAGTTATGGTTATACCGTTGGCACCGACGAAGTGCTTGCCGTAGCGTCAGAACAGGATTTCATCGATGTCATTGCCGGCGTCCTGAACCGGCAGGGAGGTTAGCTATGCCGCTGGTAGCAAATACCGACCTGCCCAGCTTCGAGCGCCTGCAGAGTGAAGGTAGTCTCGTGATACCCCGGGACACGGCTATAAGCCGGGAAGTGCGCGAACTGCACATCGGTCTGTTGAATATGATGCCGGACAAGGCCCTGGAGGCGACGGAAAGGCAGTTTTTTCGGCTGGTGGGTGAAAGTAACCAGATAGCCAGGTTTTATGTCCACCCGTTTACCCTGAAGGAATTACAGCGCAACGAGGAAGGTCGGGAGCACGTCGAGAAGTACTACAAGAGTTTTGAGCAAATCCAGTCCGACGGCCTGGACGCATTGATTATTACCGGCGCAAACGTAGTTGATCCGGCCCTGGACAGGCAGGAGTTCTGGAGCCCGTTGATAGAAGTGGTTAACTGGGCGTACGGCAATGTTACGTCCATACTGTGTTCCTGTCTGGCCACCCATGCGCTGCTGCAGTTCCGTTACGGGCAGAAGCGTATTCCCCTGTCCGACAAGTGCTGGGGCGTTTTTTCTCACCGGGTCAGGGACCGTTCTCATCCTCTTGTGGCCGGCGTGAATACGCGTTTCGACGTTCCGCACTCCCGATTCAATGCAGTAACGCCGCAACAGTTTGCTGAAGCCGGTTTGAACGTCCTGGTCGAAAGCGATGAGGTCGGGGTGCACCTGGCCGCCAGCGATGACGGTTTACGGCTGGTATTTTTCCAGGGTCATCCGGAATATGACGCGAACAGTCTGCTCAAGGAATACAAGCGGGAGGTTTTGCGGTTTATGGATGATGAGACGGGCGACTACCCGCCGTTTCCGGAAAATTATTTCACCCTGCAGACCCGGGCGATACTGGCCGAATACCGGGAACGTGTAGTGGCTGCACGGAATGAGGGAGTAGAACTGCCGCCATTCCCGGAACAGTTAATCAGCCCTTCACTCGATAATACCTGGCATGACAGCGCAGAAGCCGTCATCAACAATTGGATCGGGCAAGTCTACAGGTCGATCCACTCGGGGTAGCGGCCTATTCGCTTTCTTTTTTCCTTGCCGGTGTACGGCTGGAACGGCGTCTTGCCCTGGGCCTGGGCGCAGGCGCCGTCTCCGCCGCGGCCTGTTCCGGCCAGGGACTGAAGGGGAACGGCTTGTCATCCGCCTGGAAAGTGATATAACCCAGCATCAGGGAGATGTAACGCAGCAGTCCGCCGTTGAAATCGGCCACTTGCCGGTTCAGCTCACCTGTCAGCAGCTTTGTTATAAACTGAAAGACAACCACCAGCCACACAAGAATAACGGTAAAGTAAAGAATAACGCCGAAAACGAGTATAAACAGGCCGCGCAGCCACACGTCCGGGTTTTTGACATTTTCTTTTACGGTCATTGATTTTTCCTGATTATGGAATACGAATTATACAGAATTATTGTACAGGAACCTCTGATTAAATCAGAGGTTCCTACGGTACAGGGATGTGCCGTCAAAATCGATGACAATATGTCATTGATTTTGTGAGGAAAACAAAAATCACATTTTTTGTTTTCCGTGCTCTGAACAAGTCCAGGATGGACTTGTTCAGAGCACTCTACATTATATCTGCGTTAATCCATGCCCCTGCATGCTTTAGGCAGGGGTGCGTCATCTGCGGATGAACCTGCGCAATCATTCCAGGCTGAACGTCAGTATCTCGTCGCCGACCTCGTAGCCGAACAGGGAATTGC
>JAPPLI010000112.1 GCA_028819495.1 Gammaproteobacteria bacterium
CCGGCCAAGCAGGGTCAGGATAAGAGATCAGGATAAGAGGGGCGAGTAGTTACGTCAAAACTTGCATTTTTTTTGTCCCGTTAACCGGGTATAATCCCCCCATGCTGGAAAACTACCTGCCAATACTGATCTTCCTGGTTGTCGGACTCGTTTTCGGCGGTGTTTTGTTCGTTCTGGGGTATTTTCTCGGGCCAAATAAGCCGGACGACGCCAAACAATCCCCTTACGAGTGCGGTTTTGACGCCTTCGAGGATGCCAGGGTTCAATTCGACGTGCGCTATTACCTCATTGCCATCCTGTTCATCATTTTCGACCTGGAGATCGCCTTTTTCTTCCCCTGGGCGGTTGCCCTGCGCGACGTGGGGATGGTCGGCTTCTGGGCCATGATGCTGTTCCTCGCGGTACTGGTGGTCGGGTTCGTCTATGAGTGGCGTAAAGGAGCGTTGGAATGGGAGTGATTCAGGGGGTGGAAATGAACCCGGATGAGAAGATTCATCACCAGGGCATAGTCACCACGACGGTGGACAACCTGGTGAACTGGGCGCGCACCGGATCGCTGTGGCCGATGACGTTCGGGCTTGCCTGCTGTGCGGTGGAGATGATGCACGCCGGCGCCGCCCGTTACGACCTGGACCGGTTCGGCGTCATCTTCCGTCCCAGCCCCAGGCAATCCGACGTGATGATCGTTGCCGGCACCCTGGTCAACAAGATGGCGCCGGCGTTACGCAGAGTCTATGACCAGATGCCGGATCCCAAGTGGGTCATCTCCATGGGGTCCTGCGCCAACGGCGGAGGATATTACCATTACTCCTATTCCGTAGTGCGCGGTTGCGACCGAATCGTTCCGGTGGATATCTATGTGCCGGGCTGTCCCCCTACGGCAGAAGCCCTGCTGTTTGGCGTGTTGCAGTTACAGAAAAAGATCAAGCGTACCAGCACCAATACCATAAGAAGATAGGACAGCCTTACTTCACATGGATACGCTTCTTAACGACCTGCGCGAGCGTCTGGGCGCTAAAATCGTCAGGGACAAGCTGGAAACAGGCCAGCTCACGATAGAGGTCAACGCCGCCGACATCACCGAAGTCTGTCTCGTGCTGAGGGACGATGAGGCCCTGGCGTTCAACCAGTTGAGCGACCTGTGCGGGATCGATTACCTGTCCTACGGCAAGGCGGACTGGGAAACGCAGGAGACCACCCGGACCGGTTTCAGCCGCGGCGTCAGCCAGGGCGTATATATCGATACCCCGGATATTGAAGACCGCTTCGCAGTGGTCTATCACCTGCTGTCCCTGAAACACAACCGGCGCCTCAGGGTACGCAGTTTTGTTTCCGGCCAACCGCCGAAGCTCGCTTCGGTCACCCCGATCTGGGCTGGCGCCAACTGGTTCGAACGGGAAGCCTTCGACCTGTTCGGTATCCTGTTCGACGGCCATCCCGACCTGAGACGCATCCTGACCGACTACGGTTTCAGGGGACACCCGTTCCGCAAGGATTTTCCGCTGGAGGGCAACGTGGAAGTCCGTTACGACCCCGAGGAAGGGCGGGTAGTTTACCAGCCGGTCTCGATCAAGAACCGCGTGCTGGTGCCGAAGACGATACGGCGCGATAACCGGTATGAAAGACCGGGGGAGAACCATGGGGGTTGAGCTGGTTGCCGGGGATACTTGGGGTCAGAGTAAAATTTCTGGCGAAATTCTTACTCTGACCCCTGAGACATATTAACAATGCCTGAAATCAGGAATATGACTATGAATTTCGGCCCGCAGCACCCGGCGGCACACGGCGTGTTGCGCCTGGTGCTGGAGATGGACGGCGAGGTGATCGAGCGCGCCGACCCGCATATCGGCCTGTTGCACCGGGCTACCGAAAAACTGGCCGAGAGCAAACCCTACAACCAGAGCATCGGTTACATGGACCGCCTCGATTACGTGTCCATGATGTGCAATGAGCACGCTTATGTGCTGGCCATCGAAAAACTGCTGGGCATCACCCCGCCCATCCGGGCCCGCTATATCCGGGTCATGTTCGACGAGATTACCCGCGTCCTGAACCACCTGATGTGGCTGGGCGCGCACGGCCTGGACATCGGCGCCATGAGCATGTTCCTGTACTGCTTCCGGGAGCGGGAGGACCTGATGGACTGCTACGAGGCGGTGTCGGGAACCAGAATGCACGCAACCTATTACCGGCCGGGGGGCGTGTACCGGGACCTGCCTGCGGAAATGCCGCGCTACCAGGAAACTGCGAACCGCTCCAGGTCGGAAGTAAGAAAACTGAATGAGAAGCGCCAGGGTTCCCTGCTCGATTTCATCGCGGCGTTCACCGAACGGTTCCCGGGCTGCATCGACGAGTACGAAACCCTGCTGACCGACAACCGCATCTGGAAACAGCGCACGGTGGGGATCGGAGTCGTCGCGCCGGAGCGGGCGATAGAACTCGGCTTTACCGGACCCATGCTGCGCGGGTCGGGTGTGGAATGGGACCTGCGCAGGAAGCAGCCTTACGAGGTGTACGATCAACTGGACTTTGCCATCCCCGTCGGCGTCAATGGCGATTGTTATGACCGGTACCTGGTGCGCGTTGAGGAAATGCGCCAGTCAAACGCCATCATCAGGCAGTGCGTGGACTGGTTGCAGAACAATCCCGGACCGGTCATCGTCGATGACCATAAACTGGTCCCGCCGCAACGGGAGACGATGAAGGATGACATGGAGTCGCTGATCCACCATTTCAAACTGTTTACCGAAGGTTATTGCGTACCGGAAGGTGAGGTATATGCAGCCGTTGAACACCCGAAAGGGGAATTCGGGATTTACCTGGTATCGGACGGGGCCAACAAACCCTACCGGCTTAAAGTACGCGCGCCCGGGTTTGTCCACCTGTCGTCCCTGGATGAGATGGTGCAGGGCCACATGCTTGCTGACGTTGTCGCGATGATCGGGACGCAGGATATAGTCTTCGGTGAGATCGATAGATAATGAGCGGGAAATTGTCAAGACACGTCAAGGCGGAAATCGACCGCTGGACCGCGATATTCCCGGCGGACCGGAAGCAGTCCGCCGTGCTCGCGGCATTACGCGAGGCGCAGCACGAGAACAAGGGCTACCTGACCAGGGAATTGATGGATGCGGTGGCCGACTACCTTGAGATGCCTCGCATCGCGGTATACGAAGTAGCCAGTTTTTATTCCATGCTGGAGACCGAACCTTGCGGCCGCCACAGCGTGTCGGTATGCACCAATATCTCCTGCATGCTGCGGGGAGCGGATGATATCGTCGCCCATATCGAAAATAAACTGGGAATAAAGGTCGGAGAGAGTACCGGGGACAACCGCATTTACCTGAAACAGGAAGAGGAATGCCTGGCAGCGTGCTGCGGCGCCCCGATGATGATGGTGGATCATAAATACTATGAGAACCTGACTCCCGAGGTTGTGGACCGGGTGCTGGACGGATTGAAATAATGAACGGCAACGGCATCAACCCGGTCTGTTACGCCACCCTCAGGTTTGAGCAGCCCTGGACCCTGGAAAATTACTACCGGGTGGACGGGTACGAAGCCTGGAAAAAGATACTCAGGGAAAAAATTCCGCCGCGGGAAGTCACCGAAGAGATCAAGGGTTCGGGTCTGCGCGGGCGCGGCGGCGCCGGCTTTCCCACCGGCCTGAAATGGAGTTTCATGAATCCCGATGCGCCGAACCCGAAATATGTGGTATGCAATTCCGATGAAAGCGAACCCGGCACCTGCAAGGACCGGGACATCCTGCGCTTCAATCCCCATTCCCTGGTGGAGGGCATGGCCATCGCCTGTTACGCCATGGGCGCTTCGGTGGGTTACAACTATATCCGCGGCGAGTTCATGGATGAACCGTACCAACGCTTCGAGGACGCCCTGCAAGAGGCATACGACGCAGGTTACCTGGGCAAGGACATCCTGGGTTCCGGGGTGGATATTGACATATATTCAGTGCTGGGCGCCGGCGCCTATATCTGTGGAGAAGAAATGGCGTTGCTGGAATCCCTGGAAGGCAAGCCCGGCAAGCCCAGGTTCAAGCCGCCGTTTCCGGCGCAATACGGCTTATACGGGAAGCCCACAACGGTCAACAATACGGAGAGTTTCTGTTCCGCGCCCACAATCATACTGAAAGGAGCGCAATGGTTTGCCGACGTCGGCGTGGAGAACAGCGGCGGCACCAAGTGCTTTTCCGTGAGCGGCCACGTGGCGCAACCGGGCAACTTTGAAGTGCCGCTGGGCACGCCGTTCCGCGACTTGCTGGAGATGGCCGGCGGCGTATGGCAGGGACGGCAGTTGAAAGCGGTTATCCCGGGTGGTTCCTCGGTGCCCGTGGTGCCGGGCGAGATCATGCTGGAAACCAATATGGACTATGACTCATTGCGCGCTGCCGGGTCTTCCATCGGTTCCGGCGCAGTGGTGGTCATGGACGAGACCACCTGCATGGTCAACATGCTGCGGCGCATTTCCCGGTTTTATTTTGCCGAATCCTGCGGGCAGTGTACCCCGTGCCGCGAGGGTACCGGCTGGTTATACCGCATGCTGACCCGCATCACCGACGGCCAGGGACGGATGGGGGACCTGGACAAACTGGTCGACGTGGCCAACAAGATAGAAGGCCGGACCATCTGCGCCCTGGGCGACGCCGCGGCATGGCCGGTGCAGAGCTTCATGAAACACTACCGGCACGAGTTTGAGTACATGATTGAAAACGTCGGCCGGAGCATCGTAAATGCCTGATAACTCAATAAAAATAGAGATAGACGGCAGGGAAGTGGAAGCCAGGCCCGGCCAGATGCTGATCGAGGTCACCGACCGGATCGGCAATTATGTGCCGCGTTTCTGCTACCACGACAAGCTGACCGTCGCGGCGAACTGCCGCATGTGCCTGGTGGAAGTGGAGAAGGCGCCCAAACCGTTGCCCGCCTGCGCCACTCCGGTGATGAACGGGATGAAGGTCCACACCAGGTCGGAACTGGCGCTGGACGCACAGAAGTCGGTCATGGAATTTTTACTCATCAACCACCCCCTGGATTGCCCGATCTGCGACCAGGGCGGGGAATGCGAGCTTCAGGACCTGGCCATGGGGTACGGCAGGGACGTGTCCCGCTACCAGGAAAAGAAACGGGTAGTGCAGGACAAGAATATCGGACCGCTGGTACAGACAGACATGACCCGGTGTATCCATTGCACCCGCTGCGTACGCTTTGGTGAGGAGATAGCCGGCCTGCGCGAGCTGGGCGCAACCGGACGCAGTGAGTTCATGGAGATTGGCACTTATATTGAAAAGAGCATGGCGTCCGAGTTGTCCGGCAACGTGATCGATCTGTGCCCGGTCGGCGCGTTGACGTCCAAACCGTTCCGGTACACGGCCCGTACCTGGGAAATGACCCAGCATAACGGCATTGCGGCACACGACGGTACAGGTTCAAACATCCATTTTCATGTAAAGGACGACCGGGTCATGCGCGTAGTCCCCGCAGAGAATGAGGATATCAATGAGGTCTGGCTGTCCGACCGCGATCGCTTCAGTTATGAAGGCTTGAATAGCGCCGAACGTCTTACGGCTCCCATGATCAGGAATGGGCAGGACTGGCAGGAAGTCGACTGGCAAACCGCGTTTGAACACATCACCGGCAGGCTGCGTTCCATCATCGATCGGCACGGCGCTGACGGCGCGGGCGCGCTGGTTTCCCCTTCGTCCACTTGCGAAGAGTTGTACCTGGCGCAGAAGTTTATGCGGGGCATCGGTTCCGGGAATATCGACCATCGATTGCGGCAAACGGATTTCAGTGACCAGGACGCGGCGCCGGCTTACCCCGGACTGGGGTTGACTTTCCCCGGGGTCGAGCAGTTGGATGCGGCCCTGATCGTGGGGGGGTATCCGCGCAAGGACCAGCCGATATTCAATCACCGCCTGCGCAAGGCTGTGCTGGCAGGTGCCAGGGTAATGGCGATCAACCCGGTCGACTTCAGTTTCAATTATGAAATTGCCCATAAGTGCATCGCATCGCCGGATAAGCTCGTGCGCGAACTGGCGGCGGTGTTGAAAGCGGTGGTCGACAGCGCGCAACAGGATGACTCGCTTGGCACTTTGTTGAAGCAAATCCGTCCTGCCGCTCGTCATGAAGACATTGCCCGGGAACTTGTCAGTGCAGACAGGCCGGCCGTGTTCATCGGCGCCCTGGGTATTTCCAATCCGCACTTATCCCAACTGCGTTTCCTGGCAGCGACACTGGCGCAACGGGTGTCCGGTACATTGGGCTACCTGGAGTACGGAGCGAACAGCGCCGGCGCCTGGTTGGCCGGGGCCGTCCCCCACAGGTGGCCCGGTACGGCGCATGCCGGAATCCCTGGCCTTGATGCAACTGCGATGCTGACCCGGCAACTGGCGGCTTACCTGCTGCTGGACGCAGATCCGGACCTGGATTTTTATGACGGGAAACTGGCCCGCGAGGCGCTGGCCGGGGCGGAATGCGTCGTCGCCGTAACCGGGTACAAACGCGCGGCAGAGTATGCCGACGTGTTGCTGCCCATGGCCTTGTACGCGGAGAACTCCGGCTCATACCTGAACATGGAAGGTCGAAGGCAGGGTTTCGACGCGGTGGTATCACCTCCGGGGAGCGCGCGCCCGGCATGGAAAATAATCTGCTCACTGGCAGGCGGTCAGGGGCTTTCGGGCTTCAGGTACAACGAATTCGGGGAAGTCCGCGCGGAAACTGCCGAAATGATGGGTGAGGTCGAACCAGATAACGCGGGCGCCTTGTACAAGCCGGAAACTCTCTCGCGGGGCAGCGGGCACGAGAGTCTTCAGCGTATCGGCTATGTGCCCATGAATTCCGTCGATGCGCTGGTGCGCCATGCGCCGGCATTACAGCGCACTGAAGACGTAGCTGACGATTCCGTTCGTATCAACCGTAAAACCGCGAGAAGACTGGGACTGGACGAACAGGAACGCGTCAAGGTGACCGGCCAATCCGCTGAGTTGCTTGTTACCCTGAAAATTGATGACGCCGTGGCGGACGACTGCGCGCTGATACACGGCGGGCACGCCGGCAGCGCCGGACTGGGGCCGCTATCCGGCCCGGTTTCGCTGGGCAGCGCTTGATACGGGTATCCCGCTCCCATGCTCGAGAATATATTCAACCTGGTCAGCGAATATATCCTTGCCCCGGCAGTCGGCCTGCTAGTGCCCGACAGCTATGCCTCGAATGCTCTCTATACCCTGGAAGTCCTGGTCAAAATTACCGCCATACTGCTCCCCCTGCTGTTCTGTGTCGCGTACCTGACTTACGCCGAGCGCAAGATCATAGGTTATATCCAGTGCCGGCTGGGTCCGAACCGGGTCGGCTTTTTCGGGTTTCGCCTGTGGGGACTGGGACAACCCATCGCCGACGTGGTCAAGCTCATCTTCAAGGAGATCATCATTCCGGCAGGCGCCAACAAGCGCCTGTTCGTCATCGCGCCGATACTTGCCATGGCCCCGTCTCTGGCCGCATGGGCGGTGATACCGTTTGATGAAACACTGGTGCTGGCCGATATCAACGCGGGCCTGTTATACATACTGGCGCTGACGTCGCTGGCCGTTTACGGCATTATCATCGCCGGCTGGGCGTCCAATTCCAAGTACGCGTTCCTGGGCGCCATGCGTTCCGCGGCCCAGATCGTCTCCTATGAAATTGCCATGGGTTTTGCGCTGGTGTGCGTGCTGATCGCGGCCGGCAGCCTGAACCTGGGCCGGATTACGGACGCACAAAGCGGCAGCGTCCTGCACTGGTACTGGTTGCCGTTGTTGCCGATTTTCCTGGTGTATTTCATATCCGGCGTGGCCGAGACCAACAGGGCGCCGTTTGATGTGGCCGAGGGTGAATCGGAACTGGTAGCCGGTTTCCATGTCGAGTATGGCGGGATGGCATTTTCCATTTTCTTCATGGCCGAATATGCCAATATGGTGCTGATATCGGTACTGACGGCAGTGCTGTTCTGTGGCGGCTGGCTGTCACCTTTCCAGGGGTTGCCGTACCTGGGGGGGCTTCCTGTCATCAGTGAGCCGAATATAATCTGGCTCCTGGTCAAGACCTCGGTGTTTTTATTCCTGTTCCTGTGGTTCAGGGCGACATTCCCCCGTTATCGTTATGACCAGATCATGCGGCTCGGCTGGAAGGTGTTTCTACCCATAACAATTATCTGGATCGTCGTGGTTTCCGGTATGGTCGTAGGCGGGGTCGGTCCATGGTTCAATTGATGAAGATTAAAAAAGATACTTGGGGTCAGAGTAAAATTTCTGGCGAAATTCTTACTCTGACCCCGGTGGCCAGGTTCAGGGGTCAGAGTAAGAAATTCGAAGAATTTTTACTCTGACCCCATAATTACGATTTATGAAAATTAAAGAATACTTCCGGACTTTCCTGTTGTGGGAACTGGTCAAGGGATTGCGCCTGACGGGACGTTACCTGTTCAGGCGCAAGATCACGGTACAGTATCCGGAGGAAAAGACACCCCAGTCGCCCCGTTTCCGGGGTCTGCATGCCTTGCGCCGCTATCCGAACGGCGAGGAACGCTGCATTGCCTGCAAGTTGTGCGAGGCCGTGTGTCCCGCAGTAGCCATTACCATCGAATCCGAACAACGCGATGACGGCACACGCAGGACTACCCGTTATGACATAGACTTGGCGAAGTGTATTTTTTGCGGTTTCTGCGAGGAATCATGCCCGGTTGATTCGATAGTTGAGACGCGTATCTACGAATATCATGGAGAACAGCGTTCCGACCTGCTGATGACCAAGGAGAGGTTACTGGAAGTCGGAGACATGGCTGAAGAGCAGATCGCCGCGGACCGCGCTACTGAGGCGATTTACCGGTAACGATGATTATGTGGGGTCAGAGTAAAAATTCTTCGAATTTCTTACTCTGACCCCGGCTATCTGGAACAACAATGCTGGAACAAACCATTTTTTACATCTTTGCGGCATTCCTGGTCTTCTCGGCCTGTATGGTGATTTCCGTGCGAAACCCGGTGCATGCCGCGCTGTTCCTGATACTCTCGTTTTTCAGCAGCGCGGCTATCTGGTTGATACTGGAAGCGGAATTCCTTGCCATCGCGCTGGTGCTGGTTTACGTCGGCGCGGTGATGGTGTTGTTCCTGTTTGTAGTGATGATGCTGGATATTAATATTTCGACGCTGCGCGAGGGCTTTTCACGGTTTTTGCCTGTAGGTTTGCTGGTCGCTGTGCTGATGCTGGTCGCTATGGGATTGATCGTCGGTAGCGGAGGCATTCTGCCCGGCGGGGGAGCCGGGACCGGCCAGTTCGAAGCCGCCGGCAACACGCGGCTGCTCGGCAGGGCGTTATTCACCGAATACATTTATCCCTTTGAGGTTGCCGGGGCGATACTGCTGGTTGCAATCATCGCTGCGATCGGTCTGACCATGCGCAAGCCGCGCACGCAACGCACGCCGAAACCGGGCAAACAGGTCAGCATAAAACGCGAGGAACGAGTGCGGCTCGTAGATATGGAGTCGGAAAAATCTATGGGGTCAGAGTAAAAATTCTTCGAATTTCTTACTCCGACCCCTGAAGCGGCCCCCGGGGTCAGAGTAAGAATTTCGTCAGAAATTTTACTCTGACCCCTGAATTAATTGTGATGATAAAGAAAAAAAATGATTGAACTCAATGAAGTCCTGGTCCTGGCCGCAATGTTGTTCTGCATCAGTGTGGCAGGTATTTTCATCAACAGGAAAAACGTCATCATTTTATTGATGTGCATTGAATTGATGCTGCTGTCGGTAAATTTGAACTTTATCGCGTTTTCCCATTTCCTCGGGGACATACACGGCCAGGTTTTCGTCTTCTTCATCCTGACGGTTGCCGCGGCGGAAGCTGCTATCGGCCTGGCGATTCTGGTCGTCCTGTTCCGTAACCGGAACACCATCAACGTGGTTGACCTGGATACCTTGAGGGGTTGATATGGAACAGGTATACCTGGCAATCGTGCTGGCGCCGTTAACCGCGGCGATTATAGCGGGCCTGGCCGGTCGTCTCATCGGCAGGAGCGGCGCACACTGGGTGACGATTATCGGGGTAGGCATATCCAGCGTCCTCTCCCTGCTTGCCTGGAAGCATCTCATGTTAGACGGTGGAGAGGTATATAACGGTGAGGTCTACACCTGGCTGGAGCTCGGAGAGTTGAAATTTTCCGTGGGCTTCCTGGTGGACCAGTTGTCCGTAACCATGATGGTAGTGGTGAGCTTCGTTTCCTGGATGATTCATATTTATACCATCGGTTATATGCGGGACGATCCGGGTTACCAGCGTTTTTTCAGTTACATCTCACTGTTTACCTTTGCCATGCTGATGCTGGTGATGTCGAACAACTTCGTCCAGTTGTTTTTCGGCTGGGAAGCGGTAGGCCTGGTGTCGTACCTGTTGATAGGTTTCTGGTATAAACGCGAATCCGCCATTTTTGCCGGCCTGAAGGCATTTATCGTCAACCGGGTAGGTGATTTCGGTTTCCTCATCGGCATTGCGGCAGTGCTGATGTATTTCAACTCACTGGATTATGCCGAGGTATTCAGCCAGGCCCCGGCGCTGGAGGGCACAACCCTTTCCATGGTTCCGGGCATGGAATGGTCGGTGCTGAGCTTCATCTGTATCTGCCTGTTTATCGGCGCCATGGGCAAATCCGCACAGGTCCCCCTGCATGTCTGGCTGCCGGATTCCATGGAGGGCCCGACACCCATCTCCGCGTTAATCCACGCGGCAACGATGGTAACGGCAGGCATCTTCATGGTGGCGCGCATGTCGCCCCTGTATGAATTGTCCGAAACAGCCCTCAGCCTGATCCTGCTGGTCGGCGCGCTCACGGCGTTTTTCATGGGTCTGCTGGGCCTGGTCCAGCATGATATTAAACGGGTAATCGCCTATTCCACCTTGTCGCAACTGGGCTATATGACAGTGGCGCTCGGCGCGTCCGCCTACTCGGTCGCGATCTTCCACCTGGTGACCCATGCCTTTTTCAAGGCCCTGCTGTTCCTGGCGGCAGGTTCCGTGATCATCGCTCTGCACCATGAACAGGACGTGCGCAAAATGGGGGGATTGTACCGCTATATGCCGGTCACCTGGTTTACCGCGTTGATCGGTTCGCTGGCCCTGGTCGGTTTTCCGCTGACCTCCGGTTTTTTCTCCAAGGACGCCATCATCGAGGCGGTGCATTATTCGCAGCTTCCGTTTTCGGGCCTTGCCTACGTCGCGGTATTGGCCGGTGTGTTTATTACTGCGTTATATACTTTCCGCCTGTTTTTCCTGACATTTCACGGAGAAGAGAGGATGGACCGGCATACCTGGGAACAGTTAAGCGAGTCGCCTGGCGTGGTAACCTTCCCGCTGTTCATCTTGGCGATCCCATCCCTTGTCATCGGCGCATTCCTGGTGGGTCCCATGGTATTGGGTGATTACTACAAGGATGCCATCCATGTGGCTTCCGGGCATGCCGGCTGGATCGGTGAAATGGCCTCCCATTACTCCGGCGCCTTCGATATCGTCATGAATTCCTGGAAGCATGCACCGGTCTGGCTGGCCCTGGCAGGGATCTTCGTTGCCTGGGTGTGTTACATCAGGTTTCCGCACTGGCCGGGCAGGATTGCCGATATGTCCGCCATGATTTACCGGTTGTTTGTGAGGAAATATTACTTTGACGAGATCTACCAGGCCGTATTTGCCGGGGGTGCGCGCAATGCCGGCAATGCGCTCTGGCAGTGGGGCGACGTGCGCGCGATTGATGGTTTCCTGGTTAATGGAACAGCCAGGGCGGTACGCCGCTTTTCAGCCTCGATCAGGACGCTGCAGACCGGATACCTGTACCACTATGCGTTTGCAATGATTATCGGCCTGTTACTGCTGCTGGCAGTATTTGTGCACCAGTTGATGTAAGACCGGGCTGTCCATTATGTTTCAATCCCTGCCGCTTCTCAGCTTATTGATCTGGGCGCCCATACTGGGCGGCATATTCGTGCTGCTGGTCGGAAAGCAGCAGGGGGAGGCCGCCAAATTATTCTCACTGGTCGTTTCCTCCCTGGTTTTCCTGCTGTCCACATTGTTGTACTTCTACTTCGACACCACTTCCGTACTGATGCAATTTGTCGAATATTCCGGGTGGATAGACACATTCAATATCAATTATCACCTGGGTGCCGACGGCATCTCGGTACCCCTGGTCCTGTTGACGACGTTTACCACGGTGCTGGTGGTGATCGCCTGCTGGGTGGTCATAGAAACCAGGCTGTCCCAGTACCTGGCGGCATTCCTGATCCTGGAAGGGTTGATGATCGGGGTATTCGTATCCCTGGATGCTATCCTGTTCTACTTTTTCTGGGAAGCCATGCTGATTCCCATGTTTCTGATCATCGGTGTATGGGGCGGTCCGGGACGTATCTATGCCACCATCAAGTTTTTCCTGTATACCTTCCTGGGTTCGGTATTCATGCTGGTGGCCTTGTTGTACCTGTATTCGAAAATGGGAAGTTTTTATATCTTTGACCTGTACAGGCTGCCGTTGTCTGTTGCCGAGCAGAAGTGGATTTTTGTTGCGTTCCTGCTCGCGTTTGCCGTGAAAATACCCATGTGGCCGGTGCATACCTGGCTGCCTGACGCGCACGTGGAAGCGCCGACCGGCGGCTCGGTAATCCTGGCGGCGATCCTGTTGAAGATGGGGGGATACGGATTTATCCGGTTCAGCCTGCCCATCACCCCGGATGCCGGCGCCGCAATGGCCGGTTTCATGATCGTGTTGTCATTGATTGCCATCGTCTATATCGGCTTCGTGGCCCTGGCGCAACAGGACATGAAAAAACTGATTGCCTACTCGTCCGTTTCCCACATGGGGTTTGTGACGCTGGGATTTTTTATCGTGTTTTCCATCATGGAGCAGGCCGGGTCGAGCGCGGATGCGGTGATGGGACTGGCAGGCGCCATGATGCAGATGATCTCTCACGGATTGATCTCGGCCGCCTTGTTCCTCTGTGTCGGCGTGATGTACGACAGGGTCCACAGCCGGCAGATTGCCGACTATGGCGGCGTGGCAAATACCATGCCCGTGTTCGCGTCGTTTATGATGCTGTTTGCCATGGCCAACGCCGGTTTGCCCGGTACTTCAGGGTTTGTCGGCGAATTCCTGGTCATATTGAGCAGTTTCCGGGCCAATGCCTGGATTGCCGTGATAGCTGCGACCGTCCTGGTACTGGGCGCCGCCTATACGTTATGGATGTATAAACGCGTCATTTTCGGCGACGTGGCCAATGAAAAGGTGGCCGGCCTGCAGGATGTTTCCCTGCGTGAAACCTCATTCCTGTTGTTGCTTGCCGCCGCAGTGCTGTTGCTGGGCCTGTGGCCGGCGCCGTTGTTCGAACTGATGAATCCCACGCTGAATCACCTGGTGGAACACATTTCCCAGTCGAAAATCAACTGATCATGTCTAATAGCCCGCATTTCTCACCAGATGATGCGCCCTCGCTGGTCTTTTTTGCGCCAGTGGGCACGTGCTCCCTCAACCATAAGAACCACTATGCTTTCGGTCGCAGGCGCCCACTGGCGCAAAAAATCCTGTGCGATCATCGCATCATCTGGTGAGAAATGCGGGCTACTTCCGAAATCCTGTTCGTTTTGCCGGAACTTGCGCTGTTAGCGCTTGCTTGCCTGGTCCTGGTATATGACGTGTTCTCAAAAAGTCCGGACAAACGGCTGACTTGCCTGCTGTCCCAGGTGTCTTTGGCGGTTGTTACGGGTCTTGTGATTTACCTGTATCCTGATGAGCGCGTGGCCGCATTCAATCAGCATTTCGTCCTTGACCCCCTGAGCGCGGTGCTCAAGGTGACTGTCTGCGCCGTTTCCATCCTCGTGCTCCAGTTTTCATACCATTACTTCCGGCAGCGGGAACTGCTGCAGGGCGAATATTTCGTGATCGGATTGTTTGCGATATTGGGGATGCTGGTGATGATATCCGCCAACAGCATGTTGACGGTTTACCTGGGCCTGGAACTCATGTCGCTCTCCCTGTACGCCATGGTAGCCATGAACAGGGAATCGGAAGCTGCTTCCGAGGCGGCCATGAAATATTTTGTTCTGGGCGCCCTGGCGTCCGGTTTGCTGTTGTACGGGATTTCGATTTTGTACGGCGTTTCCGGCACGGTCATACTGCCGGAACTCGCCGCGTACCTCGGTTCCCCCGTTGACAACAGGATAGTGTTCCTGTTCGGGCTGGTCTTCGTCGTTGTCGGCATCGCGTTCAAGCTGGGGGCAGTTCCTTTCCACTCCTGGTTGCCGGACGTGTATGAAGGCTCGCCCGCGGCGGTAACCCAGTTCCTGGCCACGGCGCCGAAAGTAGCAGCTTTCGCCATGGCGATACGCCTGCTTATCGACGGTATGCAACCCCTGCACGGTGACTGGCAGGGAATGCTGATCATTCTCTCGCTGTTGTCCATGGCGGCCGGAAATATAATTGCCATCTCACAGTCCAATATAAAACGCATGCTGGCCTGGTCCGCGATCGCACATGCCGGCTTCCTGATCCTGGGTATCCTGCCGGGCCTGCAGGCCGACCAGGGTTCGACTTATGCCGGTGCCTTGTTCTACGTTATTGCCTACGTCATCATGAGCATGGGCGCCTTCGGCTTCATCATACTGTCCGGCGGCAAGGGGCATGAAGCCGACAAGCTTGACGATTACAAGGGACTTGCCGAGTCCAGTCCCTGGTTTGCCCTGGTCATGCTGTTGTTCATGTTTTCCCTGGCCGGGGTTCCTCCGTTCCTGGGATTCTGGGCCAAGTGGTACGTGATCAAGGAAGTGGTTGCCATCGGCCATACCTGGCTGGCTGTTCTTGCGGTGATCTTTTCGGTAATCGGCGCCTACTATTATTTGCGGGTAGTAAAACTCATGTATTTTGACAAGGCGGACACCGCGCCGGAAGTCGGAACAGACCTGGAGGTGAGAATGCTGGTAAGCCTGACCGGTCTGGCTGTTCTGGCGCTGGGCCTGGCGCCGGGAGAACTCATACGGATCTGCACGGCCGTATTGGGATTTTGATCCTTCCTGCCCATGTCCGCGGGTAATATTACCTGGTTGTTGATTGTCGTTGCGGTTTGCCTGGCCAACTTTCCCTGGTTTTACGGACGCTTCCTGCTGTTTATGAGACCCGGCAGGAAGAAGGTATGGATGTGCCTCCTGGAATGGTTGATATTGTATTTTCTGGCGGGCTTCCTGGCGCTGGGTGTTGAGAAAAAAATGCAGGGAGAAACCCATGCCCAGGACTGGGAGTTTTATGCCGTCACCTTCTTTTTATTCGTGGTTTTCGCCTTCCCCGGTTTCATATTCAGAGCAACCAGGCGCCAGGAATTAAGGGGTCAGAGTAAAAATTCTTCGAATTTCTTACTCTGACCCCGTCCATCTCCCCGCCCACATGGGTCAGAGTAAGAATTTCGCCAGAAATTTTACTCTGACCCCAGTTATCGAGTGACTGCTATCTGTTGGCCCATAACCACCTGGTTTCCGGGTACGGTCCAGTTGATTCTGTCCGGCTCCGTCAGCAGGATCACCGTAGATCCCATATTGAAACGCCCGATTTCATCTCCCCGTGCGAAGGAGATTCCCGGCTCATAATGCCAACTGGCGTATTCCCGTTTATCGGCAGGAGTCACTTGCCCATGCCATGTCGTTTCTACGGAGCCCACGAAAATCGCGCCTACGAAGATAACGGAAAACATGCCGATTTCCGAGCGAAATGTGGTGATTACGCGCTCATTCCTGGCAAACAATCTATCGACGCGACGCGTGTGAGCGGGGCTGACAGAAAACAGACGTCCCGGAATGTATGACATGAAGGCCAGTTCCCCGTCAGTGGGGATATGCACTCGATGGTAATCCCTGGGAGACAGGTAAAGTGTCATGAAGCTCCCGTTTTGATAATACCTGATGTGCTCCTCGTCTCCGTGGACCAGTTCTGCAAGTGAGTAATAGTTCCCCTTGGCCTGGACAATGCGCCCGTCTTCAAGAGTTCCGGTAGCGCCCGTATTACCGTCAACGGGTGATATGAGGCCGTTGCCTGCCCCGGATACGGGGCGCAGGCCGGGTTTCAGGCTGCGGGTGAAAAAATCGTTGAAGGTCTCATATTCATGGACTGAAGTCTTTTCGGCCAGGCTCATATCGACCTTGTATTTCCTGATGAATAGTCGTATCAGGACGTTTTTCCAGGGACGCCAGGGGCAACGGGTTGCCCTGTACATCAGCCTGGATAGCAGGTGATGCAGGAAATTCGGGGTCAGGGCAAAAACTCCCGCCATTAAAGAGGAAGAAGGCTAACCGTCAATGAATTCACGAATCCGGTTAAACCTGTCAGTGATGTTCAGGGCGTCATGGGGCGCGGAAAAAATCCCCACCAGCCGGCCCAGGGGATCAACCAGGAATAACGATGCGCCATGATCCACGAGGTAGTTTTCTTCACTCTCCGTTTTATCGAGAAAATAGGGCAGGCCGATCTGACCCGTGAGATCTGCAATCTGTTCAGCCGAACCGCCCAGGCCGATAAATTCCGGGTTGAACGAGGTAAGGTATTGCGCCAAGCGTTCTGAACTATCACGGTCGGGATCGACCGTCACAAACACGAATTGTGTGTCCCCGGCCTGTTCCAGTTGGCTGTGCGCCTGGTCCATGACAGCAAGGGTTACCGGGCAGATATCCGGACAGTGCGTGAAACCGAAGAACAGCAGCGACCATTTGCCGCGCAAGTCGACCAGTTGGAATGGGTTGTTCTCATGGTCGACGGTGGTAAACGGGGCAAGGATCTTCGGCTCAGGCCAGAGCAGGCCGGAGATTGCGGGTTGCGCCTCCCGTTGCTGCCGGTCCATGGCGACAAGCACGCCGAGGACGGTTGCCAGCACAACCAGGCCCGATACCAGGAGTCCCATTTTTACGGATTGTGAGGTCATAAGGCTGCTTATTATAACGCTGGCAAACGGGGCCGGGGTTTTCGGTCCAGGCCGGAGGTTCCTTTCAGTGGTATCCGGTTATGAAGAAGTAATCACTCAACCACCGTGAATAAGGGACGCACTTCTCCTGGGTTGCACAGGATGGCTTGGGAGTTGACCAGAATTTGATCCTGTGGAAATTATTCTGCCCGTTGCTGATACAACCTTGCGCGCTCTGCATGCCGCTACCGTCGCTACAGGCTTCCGTGACAGTGGGGACGACACCATTCCATACTGACAGGTCACTCATGAGATTCGATGATAACGAGTGTTCCAGCCATTGATATGCGCAGACAGGATGTTCAGCCTGGCTACGTATCATCTGCGTGTCTATATAGCCAGTTGTGCCTTCCCGGGGGACTGTTGCTGCAACCGGGACTCCCGATGATTTGAGAAGGTTCGCCACTAACCGCCAGGAACCGGATGCGACTACGCTTCCGTCGGTGAAGTCATCTATCTGGGTGTTAATATCGCTCCAGTATCGTTTAATCAGTCTTCGCTGCTCCTTGAGCAGAGCAAGTACTGCACTGTATTGTTCTCTGGTTAGCTCATAAGGGTCATTGATACCGAGCTCCGGTCTGTGAAACATCAGGTAATTGGCGGCGTCGGCAATATGAATTGTCCCTGCATAGGCCTGGATACGTCCAATGTTGGACTTGCCATCAGGTAAGTTCATTTCCTCATATACGATATTCCAACTGTCTGGCGCTTCCGGAAATACCTCCGTGTTGTATAACAGGATATTCTCGCCCCACACCAAGGGAACACCATAGTGCTTCCCATACATATAGTGCGCACTTTGATGTTTGAACTCATCATCGAGCCTGTCCCAACTGGGAATTAAATCAGGGTTTATCTCCTTGACGAGATCATTCACAATGAATCGATGAGAGACGTCACTCGAGGGTATTATGATGTCGGCATTGCCTGAGAGTGCCAGTTCGAGCATCTCGTCGGATGTGTTTGCGGTCTTTGTCGTGACCTTGCAATTGGTGGTATTTTCAAAGGACGTTACCCAGTCGAATTCAGGATCGGTTTTACCTCTTTCGATGTATCCTTCCCAGGCGATGATATTGAGTTGCCCTTCACCTTTTTTTGTGATCAGGGAGTCATGTACCTCTTTTAAGGAGCCGGAATCGGCTTCATAGCCATTCGAACAGCCGAACGTTGTAAACGCTACAAGCAGTGACAAAAATGTTCTAAGCTTCCCGGGTAAAGATCTCATCTAATTCTCTCAGACCGCTTCCGGCCAGGCCGTCACCAGAAATACCATAAAGAGACAAGCAAGATAAAAATATAACTAAGTAATCCATAAATCCGGAAGTACTTTACCAGATTCGAAGTAAGCTCACGCCTATGAAGGTATGAGTGATGCAGGAAAGAACAGCACAGTACGCTCATTCCTATGTAAAAATATGTTATAAATATAAAAACATCGATAATTGTAATATAGCTGACTTTAGGGAGGTCCTCGACCAGCATGAAATTGTAGGTGATCAAGGAAAGAAACCCTACGATTGCTATGTTGGTGCTGGTCTGTACTTCGGCAGGATGTATCCACAGAACCGACCAGCAGATGAAAAACATAAACAACACAGGCAGGATTATTTTCATAAAGTAAAATATATAATTTCTCTTAACTTGAATCTCAACAATCAATTCCGATATGTTGTCATTGTTCCTTATTATATGATGCGTGTAATAATGTAAGTCTGTTATCGTCCATTCCGGTATTTTCAAATCGAAACCGGCGAACCCAAGTTCACTCTTTAGTTGCCACAAATCATAATTTTTGTATTTATCCATGTTTTCGTGTGGCTTCAGAATTATCCTGTTCGTGTCAAATACCGTTGACAGCACAATTTGCATTGACTGGGTATCGAACGGAAACCGCCGAAGGTCAAAATTGATATCAAATGTGAGAGTATCTCTCAGTCGGGCTTGAATGGTTCCATCAGTGAATACTTCGATCCAATCCGCTCGGGACTCATGGAAATTGCGCGTAGTGATTGTGTTTTGGAATTGTAACACCGGGTCAAATATTTTTTTAGTTTCTGTCCATACATCCTGCGGCGCCCAGTCACAGAGCCAGGAACCCCCATTCTCTGTGTACACGCCTTTTTTTTTCAGAAGTTCGGTGAAGCGCGGGTCTTCCCAGATACTGAACATCAGGAAACTGAGATCAAATTCGAAATCTTGTGCATCAATATGACTGAGACTTTCGAAGATCAAATCAACCTCAATCACATACGGTTCAGTCAGCCCATGCGGGTAATACAAATCCAATTCATCATAGATCTCTTTGCAGAATTCAACGCCCAGTTTTTCTTCCAGGAGTTTTCCACTGCCGATGGCGCCGCTCGGGCTTGTGCAAAACCCGATTGAGAGAGTGAGCAACAACGTTGCAAGTAATTTTATTTTGTTGAAAAGCATCCGCAGGCTGTACTCTATTGCTATGTTTGGAAGTTTGTCTGAACTGGAGATTCCCTCGCCTCATGTCCGGCGGCTTGTTTGATAAAGAATATCATAGAACCTGTTATGTCGCGACCAGTTCAAACGTGTTGCAGTCAAGCGTTGCTCAGTTCCCACATACCGCTTCCTGCCCCAGGGTGCCGATCGAGATAACGATTAACAGGAGATTGGCTGTTATCAGTGTCCCAGGAATTAATCGATCAGATTCAATTAATTAAGGATATCACGGTGGTCTGTTTTTTTGTCGCTCTGCGCCGGGTTCAAGTCGATGACAGGTGCAAAACGACCGTTTATTAAGCTATATCAATGAGTTATGATAGACCAACAGAATTTTCTTGGGACAGTAGTGCAGGGCAATATCATACTTTCAGTCATAAGAGACAGGGTTTTTATTCCAAAGAGATATAGATAAGCGGGGAACTCATGGAAATCGGGGGGCTCAGATCAGTATTACCCCCAAAAAGAGGAGAATCCCATGAGTTTACTGACCCATTTGGCGACGATAGAGGACCCGCGGCGTGATATCAACAAGAAGCATGAGCTGTTGGACATTCTGTTTTTGACGGTGAGCGGGGTGCTGTCGGGGGCGGAAGGCTGGAAAGATATCAAGGACTTTGGTGATGAGAAGCTGGAGTGGTTGAGAAAGTACCGGCCGTTTGAGAATGGCATGCCGGTGGATGACACGATTGCGCGGGTGGTGCGGGTGCAGTTGAAGTCCACGGGCAAGAAGAACGAGCAGGAATCGGTCATGGCGATGCTGGACCTGTTGCAGGTGAAGGGGGCGCATATTACTGCGGATGCCATGAACACGCAGAAGAAGATAGCGCACAAGATTCGTAAGCAGGGTGGGGACTACACGTTGTCGCTGAAGGACAACCACAAAACGTTAAGGAAGGAAATACAGGCGTACTCTCATAGCGCCCTTCCCTGGGCGCTACCCTTCGGGCAACCTTCGGTTGTGCAAATCGTCAGTCCTGACGATTTGTCATAAGGGCACCTCTAAAAATTAGAGGTGCCCGTGCAGCATAAGGATATGCTGCCATTTTTAATCACGTAAGTGATTGAAAATGAAGGAAACGGAAAATCGCACTTTTCCGTTTCCGTCTCTAAAAATGCCACGGATGGCATTTTTAGAGGTTCCTATAAGATTAGACGCGATGAGCCGGATACATTGGCGGTACATGAGGAGGTGGACGGCGGGCATGGCCGGGGGCCGAGAAGCGCGTCTGCCGGCAGGCGCCGGTGAGTGACTGGGTGAGCGGGGCCGCGAAGTGGCCGGGATTGCAAACCGTCATTGAGGTGGAGCGGGAGCGGCACCTGCCGGGGAAGAAGGTGGAAACCGGGATACAGTACTATATCAGCTCCCTGTCCGTGGATGCCCAGCGGGTGGCGCGGGGGATACGGCGGTACTGGGAGGTGGAAAACAAGGCGCATTGGGTGCTGGACGTGGCGTTCAAGGAGGATGACAGCCGCATCCGCAAGGGGGACGGCGCGGAGAACGTGGCAATTATCCGGCGCTTCTGTCTGAACCTGGCGCGGCTGGACCCCAGGAAGAACAGTATGCGCGGGAAACTCAAGCAGGCCGGGTGGAGTGACACCAGACGGGCGGAGATCCTGTTTGGGCAAGACAACAATATATAAAAGTATGCGGTTGCCCTGGACAGTAGTGAATATATAGTGCCCAAATCCCGCGTTAGAGATCTGGAGCGGGTCTTCCTGATAGATTTTGCCTGTATGCGGCGCCTTGTTCAATAGCAATGGACTATAGTTTGCCCTGACAGAGGCGGTCTTGTCCCGCTTTCAGCCCGGTGTTGGGCAACGACAGGCAGGTTGACGGGGCCGGGCCGGTCACCGGGGCAAGGGCGCGTGTTCCCCGGTGGTCCGGGGGTGGCAGGGAGTACGGAAGCGTGCAGACCTACGCGACGCCGGGTAACGGCGGCGGGCGCTCGGGCGGGGCCAGGGCCGCCAGCAGGGTCTTGATGAGGGCGGCCTGGTCGGGCCGGAACTTCAGATAGACCTGACGGGCATGGCACACCACCTTGGCGGCCAGGGCCACCACCCGCCAGCGGAAGGTGGGCGCCCGGCAGGTGTGCCACTCGGGCGGCAGGGAGTGACGCAGCAACACAAACAGGTTATAGGCGGTGACGCACAGGTGGAAGTACAGGGCATTGGCCTCGAACTGCCCGCACGGCAGCCGCTCCCCGGCAAAGTCCGACTTCAACTCCTTGATGCGGTTCTCCTCCCCGCGCCGGTTGTACCAGTGCACGATCGCACTGTCGGTCAGGTCATCCCGGTTGGTGGCCAGCGCCCGGTAGATATAACGCCCGTCCGTCATCGTGGTCTCATCGTCCACCCCGTCCTCACCCTCCCCCAGGTCCAGACACTGCTGCCCGCCCTGGCGATACCGTTGCACTACCAGCGTGAAGGGGGTCTTGTACTTATCCATCGCCTGGCTGCGCTTGGCCCGGATGACGTACTCCAGCTCATGTTCATCACAATACTGAAAGACCGCCCCATGGTAACTCGCCGCATCCGCCCGCAGAGACTTGACACTCACCCCCGCCGGCAACCCCGCCACACAGGTCCTGATAAACCCCGCATTGTCCTGTGCCGGGGGCACGTTCCCGGCGCGGAACTCACATCCCGCCACCTGGCCCGTCGCGCCGATATGCCCCAGCATCGGCAGGTAACCTTTCTCCCCCAGGCAGGTGCGTTGCGCCTCACGCTTGTCACACAGCGCCGGCGTGGCATCGATGTCCAGCGTCACCTCCGCACAGCCCCCCAAGGTCAGCTTAAGCAAGCGCCGGTTGACCTCTACCAATGCCTTGATGCCGACCTCGTCTTTGCCCAGCCGCCGCAGCCAGTCCCCCGGCATGTCCGCGCTCGGCAACCGCCGCAAGCCCAGCAGCTTGCGCAACGCCTGGTCCCGCCGGAGATGCCGCACGTCGTCCAGGCAACGCGCCCCCTCGTGCAACATCAGCATCCATAACGTCACCACCTCCGCCGCCGGATAACCCCGGTTGCTGCCCGGCCTGGGAAACTCACGCTCAACCCAGGAAGAAAACCCGACCTGCCGCATCAACTCGGCCACACACACCAGCCCGCCGCGACCGGTCAATAAATCATTGGTATTTGCTATCGTATAAGGTAGGATGTTCATAAGCCTTGTCTGTTACACCCATCGGGTGACACTGGTTAATGACATAACTCATTATACAGGCAAGGCTTTCTTGATTCCTGGGCTTTCCAAAGCGGGATTAGGGTAGTGAAAAAATATTGATCGTGCAGGAATTAGGGAATACAATCTCTCGGCTGTATACCGGGGTGATGGTTTGCCCCGCTTCCCATGGGTAGCGTGGTTTTTCAAGATCAGGAAATTAACATGATGATGAGATACGTTGTTGGAGTTCTGCTGGTGGGTTTGTTTCCCGTAATGCCTCATGCTGCTGACGAATACGGTTTGATAGTTGAATACCAGGGCGACCTGGTTTTCAATGAGGCAATGCTGATCTCCGCGATTGTTCTCACGGTCACATTTATCGGTATCTTTACCGAAATGCTGCATGGAATTGAACGCGTAAAAGTAGCGGCCGGTGGCGCTGTCGCCATGATAATTGTCGGGCAATTCTACGGGTTTTACTCGCCGGAGCTGGCGGTGGTATCTGTAGACTGGAATGTTGTGTTCCTGCTGGGCGCCATGATGACGGTGATTGCCATGATGATCCCGACCGGCGGCTTCGATATGCTGGCCTACCGTATTGCCAATTTCAGCAAGGGCCGCCTGTACCTGTTGCTGGCGCTGATAGGCACCTGTGTTACCGTTCTGTCCCTGCTGCTGGACAACGTGACCACGGTGGTGATATTCGGACCGCTTATCATCCTGATTGCCCGGGCGCAAAAGATCACCCCGATACCCTACCTGCTGGCGGCTGCCCTGCTATCGGATACGGGCGGTGTCGCCACCCTGGTGGGCGATCCCCCGAACCTGATGATCGGTTCCGCGGCCAATATCTCGTTTAACGACTTTGCCTACCACATGGTGCCGCCGGTTTTCATCGCTTGGATAGGCGTTTTGATTCTCCTTAAATACCTGTTCAAGGAGGAACTGGCCGAGACGCCGGCAGACGTATCCGACTATTCGACAGAGGTGAAAAACCCCAGGGTGTGGAACGCTTCGCTTATCATCCTCGGGGTCATGGTCGTGCTCTTCATGCTCCACCACAAGTTTCACTGGGAGCCCTGGTTTGTCGCGGCCATCGGCATGGTATCGTTGATGTACGTGTCCCGTAAAATCATCATGGACAATACCTTCGAGCACGTGGAAATCACCTTGCTGGTATTCTTTATCTCCCTGTTCATGCTGGTGGGAGGCGTGGAGCACAGCCGGTTCCTCATGTACATAGGCCAGTATATTACGCCTTTCGTGCAACAGGACCTGCTGATGGCGACCATCATCCTGATGTGGGTGGGGGCCGTCATGTCGGCGGCCATCGACAACATTCCCTTCACCGCGGCCATGATCCCCATTATTATGAGCATGGAGACGGTGGGGATTAACGTGACGCCGTTGTGGTGGGGACTGGCCATAGGCGTCGGCATGGGCGGCAACGGCACCCATATCGGTTCGACCGCAAACGTGTTCATCGTTACGATCTCGGAACGCCTGGCAAGAAACGAGAACGATCCGAGCCTGCGCATCACGCCGGGCCTCTGGTTCAGGAAAGGCCTGCCGGTCATGCTGCTGACCCTGGTACTGTCCACGATCTTCTTTATCGTGTTCTGGGATTTCCTGTCAAGACCCCTCGCCTGAGCAATTGATGGGGTCAGAAATTATTGGGGTCAGAGTAAAAATTCTTCGAATTTCTTACTCCGACCCCGAGATATCCAGGTAAAACTACAGGGGTCAGAGTAAGAGTTTCGTCAGAAATTTTACTCTGAGCCCTTATATCTGACTCGTCGTATCAGGTAAACCAGGAATCCAGTTCATCGGTTTTCAGTTCTTCTATCGTGTAGATGTTGAAGGCCTTGTAGACCTTCCAGTTGTAGATCTTTGTCTCTATCTCAAGGGCATTCATGGCGCCGGCCTGTTCCAGCCGGGCCTGGTATTTTCTGACCTGGCCGTCGGCATAGTCATTGCACTGCCTGATGAAATCACTGATGATCTTTTTCTTTTCGGCAACACTGTTCATGATCTTCTCCTGCCTGGGGTTTGATAGGGTGTCAGGTCTTTTCCATAATGTTTGTATGATGTATATTAGGGAAATAATAACCAAGTTCAAAGTCGCCACTACATAATATTGATTAATGGGGGTAAACATGTCTGATTATGTCACACACACCTTGCCTGACGTGAGTTTGACGGATCACCTGAGCGGGATACTGGATCAACTGGATGAATCCAATGTTGAATTGAAGGACTGCCTGAGCATGCCGCCGGCGGTGTATACCTCCGAAGAATGGTTCGAGTTCGAGAGACGGGCCGTCTGGGACCGGGAATGGATCTGCGTCGGACACATCGGCACCATCCCCAAGCCGGGCGATTACGTCTCCGTCACGATCAATGAAGACCCGTTGCTGGTGCAGCGCAAAGACGACGGCGGCGTACGCGTCATGTCCGCCGTATGCCAGCATCGCGGCCATGTGCTGGGTGAGGAAACAGGCAATACCCGTGTCTTTACCTGTCCTTTCCATGGCTGGTCCTATGATGAAACCGGCAAGCTGGTCAGCGCCCCGGAAATGGATGCCCATGCCAGCCTGGGTGAATTACGGGAAAAATATTGCCTGCCGGTGCTGCGTACGGAACTATGGAACGGCTTCATCTTCATCAACATGGACGGCAACGCCAAACCCCTGGCGCCGCGCCTGAAACGGCTTGGCAAGGAAATAGAAAACCACAAGCTTGCTGAAATGGGCGGTGTACCCACGGTGGACTGGGGGCCAAGTCCGTGGAACTGGAAGTTCATGCACGAGAATGCCATCGAACCCCACCACACCTGGTACCTGCACAAGGGGCCCCATGACTTTGCTCCTTCCAAGCTGGCCACGTTTGCCGAATGGGACGATTTCGATGACGGCGCGATATACCACCCTACCGGTTTCCTGGAACTGGACGGCAATTTTACTGCAGCTTTCCATTGCCTGTTCCCGGTCATCGAGGGATTGACCGAGAACGAACGCAAGCGGGTGATGTTTGCCTGTATCCTCCCCAACCTGTTTTTCGGTTGTGTGCCCGACGGTTGTTTTTATTACTGCATCCTGCCCCAGGGCGCCAATGCCATGACCATCAGGGTCGGTTTTATCTATCCCAAGTCCACGCTGCGCATGGATAATTTCGATATTATCTTCAAATCCGTTGTCATAGGTCTGGAAACCCTGAACGACCAGGATACCGGCGCCAACACCGCCGTTCACAAAGGGCTGCGCTCACGTTTCGCGCCTCGCGGCCGCTATGCGCCGAAAGAAGCGACGTTGCCGCAATTCAACCGTTGGCTGATCACCCGCTACAAGAATTATGCGGCGGAGCTGGAAGGACGCAAACAAAGAACCAAGCGAGTGGCCTGATAAGGTAAATAGCCACAAATCACACAAAATGCAGGGGTCAGAGTAATGTCTTCGAATTTCTTACTCTGACCCCGAGATATCCGAGTAAGATTACAGGGGTCAGAGTAAGAATTTCGCCAGAAATTTTACTCTGACCCCAGGATATCAAGATATCTAGGTAACAGTCATGAGCAATGAACTTGCCGAAATAAAAGGACTGCTGGAAAAACTGGATGCAAAGTTGAGTCGCCTCGAGGACGTTGAGGCGATACAACGCCTGATCGTGACCTATGCACGCGGATGTGATCGCGGCAATGACCCGGAAATCATCGGCCCCTGTTTTGCCGAAGACGGCACCTGGGAGTGCAAGGGTTTCGGCAAGTACCACGGCCGGGAAAAACTGGCAAAAGGACTGCACGGGATTGCCGGCGAGAAAATCTGGTGGTCGTTGCATTACATGATTTCTCCCCTGATCGATATCGCCCCGGACGGCCGGACCGCAACCGTATTCTGGTACCTGTGGGAATCGGCGACCGTGCCCAATCCGCATACCGACGAGGCGGAATCGCACTGGATCGGCGGCACATACGACTGCGAGTGCGTAAAACAGGACGGGCGCTGGCTGTTCCGGTCCATGGAGTTGAAGCTGAACATGGTGAGTCCCTACGACGACGGCTGGGTAAAGGCCAAATTCCTGGACGGCAGCCGTAACTCCCCGTACCTGATGAACCTGGAGCAGGGCGAATATTACTGGTGCGCCTGCGGCCGCTCGAAAAATCAGCCGTTCTGCGATGGTTCCCACAAGGACACAAGGCGTGAGCCGCTCAAGTTCAAACTGGATGACTTCCGGCACGTGGCCTTGTGCGGTTGCAAATACTCGAAAACCAAACCCTGGTGCGATGGCTCGCATTTGAAACTGAACCTTGGATAGATGGGGTCAGAGTAAAAATTCTTCGAATTTCTTACTCTGACCCCGAGATATCCGGGTAAAATTACCGGGGTCAGAGTAAGAATTTCGTCAGAAATTTTACTCTGACCCCTGAAGTCCGGACAACAATGGTAAGCAGAAGAAACTTTCTCAAGTCTTCAATCCTGGCCGCCGCGCCCCTGGCGGCCCATAACGCGGCAACGCAGGATATACCTGAAAAACCATTGCCCGGGACGTTGACGCTTGCCGATTACCACAAGGCCGTTGCGGAATTGCGCAAGGCAATCGGCGACCGGTGGGTGTTTACCGATGATGAAACGGAACTGAGGACTTACCGGGACGTCTATTCAACAACCCCTGATGAAGCGCATATGCCGGCCGCCGCAGTGGCGCCCAGGACGGTCGAAGAGATACAGGCCATCCTCAGGATAGCGCGGGATTACCGCATCCCCCTCTGGACCATCTCCACCGGCAAGAATTATGCCTACGGCGGGCCGGCGCCGATGAAACCCGGCTATTTCGTCCTCGATTTGAACCGCATGAAGCGTATTATCGAAGTGAATGAAGAGCATGGCTATGCGGTAGTCGAACCGGGGGTAAGCTATTTCGACCTGTATAACTACCTGCAGCGGCGCGGCAGCAAACTCTGGATAGATCCCGCGGCCCCCGGCTGGGGCAGCGTCCTGGGCAACCTGTCCGAACACGGCGCGGGTTACACCCCTTACGGTGACCACCTGCTGATGAACTGCGGCATGCAGGTGGTGCTGGCAGACGGCACCGTGGTCGATACCGGCATGGGAGCATTGTCCGGCGCGGCAACGTCCAGCCTGTACAAGTATGGTTGCGGGCCCTGGGTCGAGGGCATGTTTACCCAGTCGAATTTCGGCATTATCACCAAGGTCGGTATCTGGTTGATGCCGGAGCCGCCTGGTTACCGGCCGTACCTGGTGACTTTCCCGAAGGAGGAGGACCTGTACCAAATCACCGAGGTGGTCGGTCCCCTGCGGCTCAACATGCTGATACCCAATGCGGCAACCACGGTAGGCCTGATCTGGGAAGCGGCGCCCAGGGTGACCAGGAAACAGTACTACACCGGTACCGGCCCCATGCCCATGCGCCACCGCCGGAAGATGGCGCAGGACCTGAACATCGGTATGTGGAATTTCTACGGCGCCCTGTACGGCCCGGAACCGATCATGGACAACAACTGGAAAGTCCTTGAAGAAGCCTTTCGCAGCATCCCCGGCGCCAGGTTTTTCTTTGAGGGGGACCGTCCCGGCGATCCCGCCTGGCGCTACCGGGTCAAGCTCATGAGCGGCGTGCCGAACATGACCGAGTTCAGCCTGATGAACTGGGTAGGCAGCGGCGCACACATCGATTTCTCGCCGCGTTCGCCGGTAACCGGCGAAGATTCAATGAGGCAGTTCACCCTTATCAGGGACAGGGCGAATGAGTACGGATTCGATTATATCGGCGAGTTCCTGGTGGGCTGGCGGGAACTTCTCAACATCTTTCAACTGGTTTTTGATCGCCTGAATGATGATGAAAGGCGCCGCGCCCATGAGTGTTTCGGCCACTTGGTCAATGATTTTGCCGAGCACGGTTATGGCGAGTATCGCACCCACCTTGATTTCATGGACCAGATTGCCGGCACCTATAACTGGAATGACGGCGCATTGTGGAAACTGCATCACAGGCTGAAGCAGGCGCTGGACCCTGTGGGTATCCTGTCTCCCGGCAAGAGCGGCATCTGGCCGGCGCCGCAGGACAAGATTTTATCCGCAGATTACGCAGATTAACGCAGATAGTTATGAGGATTGCTCAGCGTAAATGTCGGATACCAGGGGTCAGAGTTTTTACTCCCCCATATATTTCACTGTTCTATGCAGCGTGCCTGTTAACGCTGCCGGTAGGCTGCAGCGATGACGGGCTGCCGGGTAGAGCAAATACGGCGCAGATGGCAGACGGCTCCGGCGCAATTGGCGATGTCCATGACGGCAAGACCCTGTTCGAGTTGTACTGTATAGCCTGTCACGGAGCAGGGCTCGAGCATCCGGGCACCATGCGCCTGCAGGAAAGAGTGGGTGAGGAACAGGCGGCCCTGCTGGACAGGGATAACCTGCCGCCTGAATATATAAAACTGGTGGTGCGGGAAGGGTTTAAACTGATGCCGCCTTTCCGCCCCAGTGAGATTTCCGACAAGCAGTTGGATGAACTGGCTGCTTACATCACGGGAGAGGCAAACTGATGGATATGGAAACGGTCACCTTGTCGGCCGAGGCCCGCGCAACAGCCGAGCGGATCCGGAACTTGCGCGATTATCTTCAATTGCTGGCCGAACACGGACAATGCGTCACCTGGCCGGAGTCAGTCATGCCCGAGCCCGATATCCGTAAGGTAGTGGTTGCGGCAGGGCGTGATGCCATGGGCGGGCCGGCTATCATCTTCGACAAAATCCGCGGTTACCCCGGCAAAAGGCTTGTCGTAGGTGTGCATGGCAGTTTTTCCAATATAGCCCTGCTGCTGGGTAAGCCGAAAGGAACCAGCATCAAGGAACTGTTCTACGAACTGGCAGGGCGTTGGGGTTCCGACAAGCCTTTGATAAACAGGGTGAAACAGGAAAACGCGCCGGTGCACGAAAACAGGGTCGAAGCGGATATAAACCTGTATGACATGTTGCCGTTGTACCGCATCAATGCCCTGGATGGCGGTTTTTATATTGCCAAGGCCAATATCGTCAGCCGCGACCCCCGCGACCCGGATAATTTTGCCAAGCAGAACGTGGGAATTTACCGTATCCAGGTACAGGGCCCGGACCAGTTCACCCTTCTGTCCGTCCCGTCTCACGATATGGCGCAACAGATACGCATGGCGGAACAGGACGATGTCCCGCTGAAGATCGCCGTGATGCTCGGTAACCACCCGGCCATGGCCATGTTTGCCGCCACCCCGGTAAATTATGATGAATCGGAATTTGCCTACGCCTCGCAGATGATGGGCAGCCCCATTGAATTGACCCAATCCGGCAACGGCCTGGATGTGCTTGCCGGCGCGGAAATGGTAATAGAAGCAGAACTGCTCAATAACAATCGCTGCCTGGAAGGACCGTTCGGGGAATTCCCGGGCAGTTACAGCGGTATCCGCCATGTTCCACTGTTCCGGACGACTGCCGTCTCTCACCGTACCGATCCCATCTTTGAAAGTATTTACATCGGTAAGGGCTGGACCGAACACGATACGTTAATCGGGCTGAGCACCTGTGCCCCCATTTATGCCCAGTTAAGGGAGAATTTCCCGGAAGTTGTCGCGGTGAACGCCTTGTACCAGCATGGTTTGACCGGGATTATTTCAGTGAAAAACCGGTTTGCCGGCTTCGCCAAGTCGGTGGCAATGCGGGCCCTGGGGACGCCCCACGGCCTGATGTACCTGAAAAACCTGATCATGGTGGATGACGACGTCGACCCCTTCGATCTCAACCAGGTGATGTGGGCATTGTCCACGCGCACCCGTGCCAGCGACATTATCGTGATTCCGAATATGCCCATGGTTATTATCGACCCGGCCGCGGAGATTCCGGGGAAGGGCCATCGCCTGATTATCGATGCCACCAGCTTCATGCCCCCCGATCCCATCGGTGGTGATGCAAAGATCGTATCACCCCCCACAGGCCCCGAAATCGATGATCTGGCCAAGTATATTCTGCGGTTGCAAAAAGAGGCGGAAGGCCGATGAACTGTCCCCGTTGTCAAGCAGCGAAAGAACACCTGCGTACCGAATACGAGGGCAGGGAAGGGGGCGAACTGGTCTGGACCGTATTTTACTGCCAGCGCTGTTCGTTCACCTGGCGCGACAGCGAGCCTGCAGAATCAATAGATTATGCTGAGCGGGAAGCCTGGTTCCGCGCTGACCCGGAAAACGCGGATAAGTACCAGCACAACATACCACCAGCGAAGGCGATGAATATGAATTCATAAGCAGGTTGGGATGGCATTTTCAAGACCCTCTGGAAGCCATGGATGGCTGGAAGGGAGCGTACATGGATGTATTTATAGCGTGTCTTGAAAATGCCATCCCAACCTGTGTCGGAGGTTATTCAATGTTGATTACAAATGTCACAGAAGCTGATTAAAGAACTAGAAGTTGAACTGGGCACGGACGCGGTCCTGTCCGGCGCCGGCTACGCGCGGGCCGGCACGACGCCGGTCGGCGTGGCATTGCCGAAAGACATAGAGCAGTTGCGCGCGATCCTGTCCATTGCCTCTGAGAACAATGTATCGTTGTGGGTCCTGCCCAATTCAGCCGCAAACGGAGGCATGGCCGGGCCGGCAACGGACAAGGATATCCTGGTCATCGATCAGTCCCGCATGAACAGCATCGTGGAAGTCAACGCCAAGGGCGCCTACGCCCTGGTGGAACCGGGTGTCAGTTATATGCAACTGAATGACTACCTGGAGAAAAACAACACCGGCCTGTGGGTGGACTGCGACAGGAACGGGCTGAATTCGGTCTCCGGCAGCGTTTCCGCAAGAGAGTTCGGCTATACCGCCTACGGGGACCACACCATGATGCAGTGTGGTATGGAAATCATGCTGGCCGATGGTGAACTGGTACGCCTGGGGATGGGGGCCATGCCGAAGAGCAATACCTGGCAACTGGCAAAATACGCTTACGGTCCTTATCTTGACGGCCTGTTTACGCAGTCCGGCCTGGGAATCGTAACCAAAATGGGCGTGTGGCTGATGCCGGCCCCGCCGGCCTACCAGCCCTTCGCAGTCACCCTGAAGGGCGACAGCGATCTTGCCCAGGCCATTGAAATTTTGCGCTCTTTCAAGGTCAACGTAATCATTCCCAACACGGTAGTTATCAGCAACACGGTACTGGACGCAGCGCCTTTCGCGTCACGGGATGATTTTACCGACGGCATGGAGGTCGATACCGGCCGCCTGGCCGCCTGGCACGGCCTGGGCCAGTGGACCCTGTACGGCGCCCTGTATAACACACCACCGAACGTCGATGTGTTGTGGCCCATGGTACGCGGCGCGTTCGCCGGAATCGAGGGCGCTACGGTGCTCGACCTGAAAAACCAGGCGGCGAACCCGGTACTGTCCGGCAGGGAGGCGATGATGCGCGGAAGGCCCTCGAAGGAATTCAATAACCTGGGCAACTGGTCCGGTGACGCTTACCTGTATGCCGGGTTTGTTTCCCCTGTTGACGGGCGGCAGGTATTAAAGATGAATAAACTCGTGCGTGATACGGTGCGCGCAAGCGGCTTCGATTACCTGACGGAATACGCAGTCGGCTGGCGCTCCATTATCCAGCGGGTGTACTTACCTTATCAACGCGCGGCGGAATCCAGGGCGGCCGCGTGTCTTGAAACGCTGATCGAATCGATGGCGGAACGGGGATTCGGCGTAAGTCACATCAGCACCGGCTACCTGGACAGGGCCCTGGCCGGTTATGACAATGCGGGCATGGCCGAACTGCGCAGCAGGCTCAAACAAGCCTTGGACCCGGGTAACCTCTTTGCGTGAAAGGGGCTAGGGAATACGCAGAGAGCTTACATCTCCAATTTTACTGGTAAAATGGGATATTTAAAGGGCAATAACGGACAAAACTGGCGCATCAACTCAACGAAAACAATCAGTTGGCCAGCCCCCCCTCCCGTGGCGAACCCTTGCCCTTTGCCACCCCGACCACAAATTAAAGACGGTTGTGGAGAAAAACTGTCAGTGGAAAAGTCAGTATTTCTGATTCATCAATAATTAAATCCAATTCTGCCTCGGCCATACCATCCAGAGGGTCGTGGTCAACCAAATTAACCTCTTTGGACAGGCTGACCCCAGGGTCATCACCCAGGTAATAGGCTGCATATAACACCGTATGTGCTTCATTGTCCAACCGGCACAGTAATAACAATCCCCCATGACTCGTTGTCTGGCTCACAGTTATGTAATACACAGATACTTTGGGATTTTGGTTAAACTCAACAAGATAATCATCAGGCATGCCCAATTTCGGCTGTCTGGTATGTTCATCCCAATAAGGGTTTTCAATAACCAACTGTGCATCAATACAAGCTTGAAAGGCATTAGCCATCCAAAATTTCAAATCACCCGATTGCTTATGAGTGCCGATCATTGTACAACCTCCAGACAATACAAGTGCCATGGCTAATAAATATGCTACTGAGTTCATGGGATTACCCTGCCCTGTAAACCAGGGTTCCAACTGGTATGAGGAAACGTGTTAGCTTTGAATAAACTACAACTAAAGCCAGAGACATCGCATGCTCTTACTTGGCCGTTACCGCTCAAATATAGTGGGCGCCCCGTTTGTTTGACCCAACGAACATCGTTAATGCTAAATTGTCTCACTCCAGATGGATGCGTATGGAATCCAGCCACTGCGCTATCTGGCACATTGACAAGTCCTGGAATACTGCTGCCAGTACCAACCATAGGCCTGCCGTAAACGTACTCTTCTCCTGATGGAAATATAAATCCTCCAATCTCAACCTGATGCCTTTGTGAAATTGGATCGAGAACTCCCAGAACCTCTATCGATGCATCGTCTATAGTCTTAAATCCTCTTCCGTCTGCCAAAGCTCCAGACTCATATGCGGCGTTGATATCATCCACTGCTAACCCCTGACGCTTTGCTAAGTCAGCCTTTTGCTCAGGTGTAAGTATAGGATCATTGGGAGTGATATTTTGACCATTTAGCCTTGCTGCTTGTGCCGCACTACTGACCAGGGAGAAGAACGCCGCGCTCACGGCCCCGTTGGCAAACT
>JAPPLI010000075.1 GCA_028819495.1 Gammaproteobacteria bacterium
GGCCGGGAAGGATGCAAGCGATACCGGCGTACTGGTGTGCCGTACGGAGACCATACAACAAATGCGTCATGGAAACCTTGCGCTGCCATGGCAGCAATTCCCGGCCTGGTTGGATGGGTTATTGAGCCGCTCTTGAAAATTCCCGGGGTCACACCACCCTGGAAGGAAGGGGTCGGACCTGCGAAATTATTTGCATCCGCCCGCTCAAGCCATGTACGTTCGAACCGATCTACTGGGACGTCAGGGAATTCTGCCTGGTAGAGTCCGTCACCCTCGAGAAGGGGGCAAGATACCGGGTAGTGCAGTCCTGGGCATTATGATGTAGTATATTCATCATTTTGATGATACACTGGCGTCGAGATATATTTTCAGAATCTAACGCAAGATGAATCAGACATTACACCAAGACACAGGCACCGGCTGTCATATTGAGGGCATTGATATCCCCGCATCGGTGTTCTCGGATCGAAACTCTCTTATCCAGGCCGCCCGCAAAGGTCTGCCTGGCGACGTGATCAGGCAGGCGGTGAGTATACTGGGACACCGCGAGGTGTTCGTCCGCCTGATGGGGACAACCGGAGGAAACCTGAACCGCTATTATCGCCGCAAGGCGCTCAGTCCGGTCCAGTCCGAAGTGCTCCTTGACATGTTGTGTGTCTTCGCCAGGGCCATTACGGTCTTCGGCGATATCGGCAGCGCCCGTGAATGGCTGGAGACAGCCATACCGGCCCTGGGCGGACACAGTCCCCTGGAAATGTGCGACACCTTTGCCGGTCGCGCGCTGGTGCAGGGCGCGTTGAACAAAATAGAGTACGGCGAATTCGCCTGATGCGGCTGTACCGCATCTGCCCTGAAGACCTGTTGGAAAATTACAGTGGACGGGGAGCAAGCTACCAGGATGGGGGCCGCTGGAACAGGGCAGGTCTGCCGGTCCTGTATTTTGCCTGCTCCGCCAGTGTGGCCATGCTGGAGATGGCCAACTACCTGCGTTCCCCCGGACTGATTCCGAAAAGCTATCGTCTGGGCATCTTCGAGACCGGCAATATCGGCTTTAAACAGTGGGTGATTGAAGACCTGCCGGCGGGCTGGAACGATTATCCATACCCCGCTGCGACCCAGGCGCTGGGTAGTCGCTGGCTCCAGACAGCAACCTCGGCGCTGCTGCTTGTGCCGAGCGCCGCGATACCGGGCGGCCTGGAGAATATTGCCCTGGTCAATCCCACACATCCCGATGCGCGGCAATTGAAGCTGGTTTCTGTTGAAAAAGACATCTTCAACAAGCGGGCGTTTTCGCATGAAAACAGCATGACCTGAACAAACGAGATTTCGGGATTCCCGGAGCAGTTCGGGAGTATTGTTGCATAAACCCATAATATTTGATATGCTTTTATGCATGCGCACGACTATAGATATCAATGATGAACTGCTGAGAGCGACCAAAGCGTACGCGGCCAGTGAACATAAGACGTTAAAGATGGCAGTTGAACAGGCTCTGCGCGAGTTTCTGGCGTCTTTGGATGGCTCGGTGGTCGCCGATGCGCCGCCGATTCCCGTATTTCGGGGGCAAGGCGTTCAGCCCGGAGTTGACCTGACGGACAACGCGGCGCTTGAGGACCTCATGCGTGCAGAGCCCTGACGTCAATGTTCTGGTAAACGCATTCCGGCAGGATGCCGACTATCATGATCGATGTCGGGCATGGTTGAATGAGGCTGTATCCGGGCGTGACCAGGTGGGCTTCTCCGAACTCGTGTTGAGTGGTGTATTACGTGTATTAACACACCCTGGGATATTCAATCCCCCGACCCCCACCGAGGCGGCAAACGCGTTTTTAGACGCGTTGCTTGCCCAGCCGGCCAGTATTACGTTACGTCCGGGCAACGGCCACTGGCGCATATTTCGAGGTATGTTGTCCGTAATGAACCTGCGGGGCAACAGAATCCCTGACGCCTACCACGCTGCCCTGGCGCTTGAACACGGGTGTGAATGGGTCACCCTGGACCGCGGCTTCTCGGCTTTTCGCGGCCTGCGCCAGGTTAATCTTCTGGACGATTTTTAAATTCCGGGGTTTGGGAATATATGTGGCTGGTTCGCTCCAGATTGGACTAAATCATCATAACCGGCTTGTAAAAGCACGCAAGCAGAAAAAGATTCAGCAGCTATTCCACATTGTCTTGGAGTCATACGCCTCCTTGGTAGTTATGGCGCTCCAAACTGGGGCTTTCGAGAGTAGCGAGTAAAAGTCCCTCAGGCTTGGCTTGTTATATATTCTCCAGCTTCTCTTTTAGTTGCGACAACAGTGATATCAAACTTTGCCGTACAGCAATAGCCGTGTCTTTGCCTGCAAAATAAGCGTAATTTGGAAGCGCTATTGCGGTATTTAGGTCGTAATATTCTACAGTTGAAGGGGTGTCGGAATCGCTTACAGACAGGCTCTTATATATATTTTCTTCTTCTGTATCCAATTCGTAGTCGCCAAAGCCCCTGATTACAAAAGGCTTAAGAGGGGTGTTGGGCTTTACGCTATATTCAATCTCAATTTCTGACTTAGTTCTTTGAAAAACCGTAGCAGGAACTGGAGCTTCAAACCTGACTAAACGAGGCGTGATGACAATGTCATATTCGTTTTTATCAACTGATCCTGGCTTGATATCAACAGTTTCGTACGTTGAGCTTAAACTATCTTTAATCGCATAAGAAAGGTACTGGCCGATGTCATACTGAAATATCGTCAGCACCTGCCCCTCATTGTGAATGTGTTTCACAAACTCATTGTCAAACACGACCAGTACCTTATCCGAAATCATATCAGGGGAAGTTTCAAATGCCGGTTTTGGCATAGGTACCTGTACCAGTGCTGTACTACAAGCCACTAAAACCACAGATAAAAGAATAATTGTTAATTTATTCACGGCTCTCTCATAGCCCCCTTGAATACATAACGGGTCGGCATGTTCAGTGGCCCGCCTGCGGGCCTGTGTATACCGCTATTGATAGTATTTTCTCTGAGTATACCGCTTGGCAAGCTATAAGGAACCTCTAAAAATGCCATCCGTGGCATTTTTAGAGACGGAAACGGAAAAGTGCGATTTTCCGTTTCCTTCATTTTCAATCACTTACGTGATTAAAAATGGCAGCATATCCTTATGCTGCACGGGCACCTCTAATTTTTAGAGGTGCCCTA
>JAPPLI010000065.1 GCA_028819495.1 Gammaproteobacteria bacterium
ACTGGTGAGCTACTGCAACAACGATAATTTCTTCCAAGGCTTCTTTGACAATTATATTGAACGGAAAACGCCGGTACCCGGCGCATTACAAGTTGTTGAGCCGTGCCTCCATACGCTGCCTGAATTCATCTCTGTCAATATATCTTGCCGCGCCGCTATCAACTTCAGCAAGCCGTTGCAGTATCTCCTTGTCCCATGCTTCGGCGGCATTAGCATCAATCGGCGCATCCAAGCTGCCGACCAAGGCGGGCGCCTGTTCAGTGCGTTCTGGTCCGGGCGTCATCAATGCCATGGAACAAAGCCGGACTTACCGGGTAATACCAGGCATCAACATGATTTGAATAACGAGTCCGATACCGGCGATGATGATGCCGGCAAACAGGAACCCGCAGCCGACCACCCATTTCAACAGCCTGGTTTCAAGATTTGAAATATCGTTTTTCAGGTCGGCCAGGTCGGCCTTGGTCGTCAGTTCCAGTTCAGACAGTCCCGCCTTGGTTGCCATCTCCAGTTCAGACAGTCCGGCCTTGGTTGCCATCTCCAGTTCAGACAGTCCCGCCTTGGTTGCCAACTCCAGACCAGCCAGGTCGGCCTTGGTCGCAAGTTGCGGTAGTTGTGACACTTGAATGACGTCCTCCGCGGCACGGGTGGCGCTCTGTTCCGATGCGCCGACCTCAATAAACGCCTTGTAAAGTGGGATACTGCTCATACGGGTTACCTCCTTTTAAGTTTAACGGTACGTTCCAGGTCCGGAAGCTGCCTGACTTCCGCCCATGACTGCAATTTATTGTCTTTTGTCCGGGATGTCAACACATCTCCTGGTCTTCACCAATTTTGAGCATCTCTTTTTTCCATGAACTAAATTTCTCCCAGGAAAGAAGCCAGGTTGACGGCTGAGACTCCGGGCGCGATGACGCCCCCTGCCGGCGTATCCGCCGGGCCTGTGTGGACTATCCTGGACCGGGTTTGATACGCTTTGATTGCTTTGGACAATCGGTTCAGGGGTTGCGCCATCGAAGGCTTCGGCGTTTTCGTTGCCTTCGCTTCCACAAGCAACAGGAGCCCCGCGCCGCCCGGTACGACAAAATCAACCTCCAGCCCTTGCTGGTCGCGAAAATAGTACAGTTCCTTTCGTTTGCCGCTATTAGCCTGGCGTTTGACAATTTCCGCGGCGACAAAGCCTTCAAACAGTATGCCGTAGAACGGCGATTTGTGCAGTGTTGCAACGGTATCGATGCCCAGCAGGTGGCAAACCAGGCCGGAATCGGTGAAATACAGTTTGGGTGATTTAATCAGGCGCTTGCCGAAATTTTCATAAAACGGCGGGACCACGATGATCTGTCCCGTCATTTCCAGCACGTTCAACCAGGCAGAAATCGTCGGCACTGAAACGCCCAACGGCGCCGCTAAATGGGTTTTATTCAATATGCTGCCGTGGCGGAAGGCCAACAACGCCATGAAACGCCTGAACGTGCTCAGGTCCTTGATGGAGATAATGGCGCGCACGTCCCGTTCCAGGTAAGTCTGGATATATGATCGAAACCAGAGATCGGCAATGCCCGGTTTTTTGACGATATCCGGGTAACCGCCATGCAGCACACTGACTTTATCGGTTTCGAGTATGGACAGGGGAAACAGTTGCAATACCGCTACCCGTCCGGCCATGGATTCGGATACACCCTGCATCAGCGGCGCTTCCTGTGAGCCGGTCAACAGCCATTGTCCCTTATGCTCGGGAGCGCCATCTATGCGCGTCCGGATGTATCCTAACAGCGCCGGCGTGTTCTGTATCTCATCAAGGACCACAGGGGTCTTCAACTCATCAAGAAATCGCCGGGGGTCGCTGTTAACGCGGGCTATCACGTCGGGATCTTCGAGCAGGATATAGTTTGCCTTCGGATAGGCGTGCTTCAACAAGGTGGTTTTGCCGCATTGCCGTGGTCCGGTCAGCAGGACGGCGGGAAAGTTGTTTGCAGCAATACGGAACTGGGCAACGGCTGTTCGCGGTATATAAGACATTTGAGTATTCTAAACTATGACTTTAAAATACTCAAATTAAAGCGTATTTCCGCAGCAGCTCCCGCTAACCTCGGTCAGATAGGCGGGGTCAGAGTAAAATTTCTGACGAAATTCTTACTCTGACCCCGGAATTCAGCGGGAACCGTTGGTATTTCCGTTTATTCCCGATAGCGCCGCCGGATCCAGTAATCCAGGCTGATGTACCTGCCGCCGCCGAGGAAGAACAGGGCACAGAGCATGACAAGGTAGGTGGCGGCCCATTCGACGCCGTTGTTCGATACGACGAAGCTGCCGTGTTCCGTCAGCCAGTTGTAGTTGCCGTGCTCCCGCAGGATGCTTTTGGCCCGGGCCAGGCGCTCTACGGCCTCGCCGGCTTCGGCCGCCGGGAACGGGCTGTTCAGGTCGTGAATGGCCTGCCAGCCGTGACTGATATGTACCGTTGCCATGGCGACGGCCATGGTTATCATGAGCGGGATGCAGACCCAGCGCGTCGCCAGGCCCAGGGCCAGCAGGATGGCGCCGATATATTCCGCGCCCCAGGCCAGGTAGGCATTCAGTGCAGGGAACGGTAGCCCCAGGCCCCATTCGGGATTGCCGAACCATTCGATGACTGAATCCAGTGAGCTGTCCCCGTCCAGGGGGTTCCACTTGTTGTTGCCGGCCACCCAGAATACGGGCACCAGGTACAGCCTGAGCAGCAGGGGGCCGATGATATCGAGACGTTTCCTGACGGCATCGAGTACGGATTGGGCCCAGCCGATAAGTGAAATGATACTGCGCATTATGAATGCTCCGGTGGTTGTTGTTAATTCATGAGACCTTATTATATCTTCATTTTCGAGTTGCCGTTTCCGTTAACTTCGGCCGGATAGGTGGGGTCAGAGTAAAATTTCTGTCGAAATTCTTACTCTGACCCCGAAACTTTCACCAATTCCGCGGCGCCAGGGGTCAGAGTAAGAAATTCGAAGAATTTTTACTCTGACCCCGGAATTTAACAGGGCAAGATCATACTTTAAGTCATAAGCAGAGGGGTTTTTATTCCAAAAAGA
>JAPPLI010000147.1 GCA_028819495.1 Gammaproteobacteria bacterium
GGCGTTTCCGCCTCCTACAGGGAAGCAGGCTCAGGGAATCCCGTCAATGTTGTGCAGATTCACGGGCTGGGGACCGGGCACAACAATTTTGACCTGCTAACTCCCCAACTGTCGAAACGCCTGCACACTTACGATATCGACCTGCCCGGATATGGCGAGTCCGGATGCGGGCCGGGCGAGCGCGGTATTACCTATTTTGCCGACAGCGTCGCACAATTCATTGAGACCCTTGAACTTGCGCCGGTCCACGTTCATGGGACGTCGATGGGCGGGTGTGTCGCAATGGTGCTGGCCGGAAGGCGGCCGGAGCTAATCGACAGGCTGGTAATCACCTGTTCCTTCGCTAAATTTGACCGGGCAAGCCATGTTATCTTTAAAACCTGGAGAATGGCCGCTGCAGCCGGGGTTGAAGCGCTGGCCCTGATCACCAGCCACCAGGGTTTCTCACGGGGCTTCTGGGACAGGCCCGAGAGCGAGTACACGGTGGATGCGTTTGTCTATGCGCTGCAGGGCATGACGCCCATGGAATTTCTCCGCGACCTTACCTTGATAGAAAATGTTGACATCAGCGCCGACGCCGCAAGCATCCGTGCGCCGACCCTCCTGCTCGGTACCGATGAAGATATCATGACGCCGATGCAATCATCGCCGAGCGGCCTCGGCATGACGGACCTGCACCGGTTGATTCCGAGTTCGAAGCTGGACATGCTGGAGAACTGCGGCCACTTCATTTCGATTGAGCGTCCCGCTGACACGGCTGTTGCAATCGCTGACTTCCTGCTTAATGACAAGTCAGAGGCATGTGATTAAGCGGATTTTAAATCCGTCCCCGCAGGGTGAGTGACTCCCGCGCTTACCAAATCCAGTATCTATGCCTCGACGCTAAGCCTTCCCTGTTGGTGACGGCCCGACTTTTGAATGACCATCTTTACGTCACGTCCAAGTATGGTCAGCAGGCGCAGGAGGCGCTCGATGGAATACTCCCGAAAGTTTCCTTGCAGGAGTCGTGAAATATCGGGTTGGGAGAGGCCAAGCAATTTCGCCGCTTCAACCTGTTTGAGCCTGCGCTGGCGTATGATCTTGTCAATGCGGGTGACGAGTTCTGCCTTTAGCAGGTGAACCTCGGCGTCAGGGTGTTCCAGATCCGCAAACACATTACCGCTGCTGCGTTCGATCTTTATTTTCTCTATATTCATTAAACTACTCTTCACTATAGGTGATTTTGTAGTGTTGATTCGCTGCTTTTAGCCTGCGCTTAATCAGATCGATATCCTGCTTTGGTGTCGATATACCTCTCTTAGCCTTCTTGCGGAAAGCATGTAATACATAAACAACCCTCCTGAATTGAACTGTGTACACCACCCGGTAAGTGTTGCCATCATACCGTGAGGCTATTTCCAGGACATTGGAACCAATATTCCTGAGTGATTTCACATTACGGTGTTTTAGTCCCAGTTGGGCCTGATAAAGGGCAAAACCGACCTGATCTTGCACGTAAGCCGGAAACTTCTTCAAGTCGTTTTTACTCGATCCAACCCATTCTGTATATTTATATTCTTCCATGTTCATCCCTGATTATAGCGGATCCACCATATTATCGCAAGAGTAAGGATCTGACCCCTAATTCTTTACTCGGTTTTTAATTCCCTCCCTGAAAACTGTAAGCGCCCGCGCTCTTGCCGTTTTGTGGTCGATCATGGGCGCCGGGTAGTCCGGGGTATCATATTCAGACACCCAGCGGCGGATGTATTTCCTGTCCCTGTCAAACTTATCGGCCTGGGCATATGGATTGAAAATCCTGAAGTAGGGCGCAGCATCCACTCCGGTACCGGCGGCCCACTGCCAGCCGCCGTTGTTGCTTGCCAGCTCGTAGTCCAGGAGTTTTTCCGCGAAGTAACCTTCACCCCATCTCCAGTCGATCAGCAGGTGCTTGGTAAGGAAACTTGCCGTTATCATGCGTAACCGGTTGTGCATATAGCCGATATTGTTCAACTCGCGCATCCCCGCATCGACAAGAGGATAGCCGGTCATGCCGGCACACCACCTGTCGAATTCCTCCCTGTTGTTTCTCCATTCAATTCCATCATATCTTGCATCAAAATTCTGATTTACCACCTTTGGGAAGTGCCGGAGAATCGCCTGGTAGAAGTCGCGCCAGATGAGTTCGTTGAGGTATTTTTCGTTACTGCGGACGGCCATCGCAGCAAGCCTGCGAATGCTGACGGTACCGAAGCGCAGGTGCACTCCCATGCGCGTGGTGCCTTGAATGGAGGGGATATCCCGCGTTTCGTGGTAATTTCGTATGATCCTTTCGTCCGGTTCCCGAGGGGGGAATTCAATGCCGGCAGGTTCAAAACCAAGCCGGCGGAGCCCGGGAAACGGTTTATTGCCGGTCTTCAACCAGTTTGTCTGTGTTTCCGAGAGATACGGTTCCAGATGCTTCCCGGACAGTCTTTTCTTCCAGGCCTTGCTGTAGGGCGTATAAACCAGGTAAGGGGCGCCGTCTTTTTTGAGTATCTCACTCGCTTCAAATATCGTATGGTCCTTTACCATCCTGAACGGAATGCTTTTGTCCTGCAGAAGCTCTCGTATATCCCGATCCCGTGTTTCGGCATACGGTTCATAATCCCGGTTGGCCCATACCGCACGTATCGCATAATCCGTACACAGCGTCTTCCAGACCTCAAGAGGCTTGCCTGTCCTCACGTCCAGGGACGTCCCCCGCTGCCGGAGTTCATCCTGGAGCCGGGTTAATTCGCGGTGGATAAACTCGACGCGGGCGTGTTTTTTGTTTTAGATCCCGTCAAGGATATCGCTGTCAAAGATGAATACCGGCTGTACCGGCCAATCTTCCCGCTGCGCACAATAAAGGCCGCAGTTATCTTCGAGCCTGAGATCCCGTCTGAACCAGAAAATCGTTAACTTCCTGCTCATGCACTGCGCTGCCTGTCGGGAATTTTAGTCATTATCTTATCGTACTTGTTTTCCATATCCATCAGGGATTGGGATAAAGTCCTTGAATCCTGTCCTGGTTTTATAGATGATAACTATACGGTAAAAAACGGTTAAGTTTCCCATGGATAACATGTCAGTCCCCTGGAGTAAGACACGTTTTTATTTTCTTCTTCTCCTTTTCCTTTTCCTGGCGGGTTGTGATGCGCAACAGCCGGCAGATGAACCGGCATCAACTGCAACCTCGTCCGGTGGGGATAATACATATGTGGATGTCAGCAAGGAACCCTTATCGAAAGACGTGTTCGGCAAGGTTACGGCATTACCGGAAACACATCATCCACACTGGGTCTGGATTTACGATATTGCGGCAGCCTCGATGCCGGACGGGCGCGCCTCCTTGTATGACGGAGACACGGGGCGGCTGTTGGGAATGCTGAATACCGGTTATTCCTTCAACGCGTTAAACATACCGGGCCATTACCGGGAGGTCTATTCGGCTGAAACCTACTACGCCAGGACCACCCGTGGCGAGCGCACCGACGTCGTCAGCATTTATGACCCGTTCAAGTTACTGCCTGTAGCCGAAATAGAGATCCCCGCCAAACGCGTATCCACCCTGCCGAGGCTGGCGGATTCGGCGTTGACCGACGATGACCGCTTCATGGCTGTTTTCAACCTGACGCCGGCGGCCTCGCTGAGTATCGTGGATGTGGAGCAGCGCCGGTTTGCCGGAGAAGTCATGACCCCCGGTTGCGCAATGGCTTACGCAGCGGGCGACAGGCGTTTTTTTGCGCTGTGCAGCGACGGTGCGCTGCTGCTGATTGACCTTGCCGAAGACGGCACCCAGGCCGCGGCCCGCAGAAGCGAGCCTTTTTTCGACGCGCTCGAAGACCCGATCCTGGAGACCGGCGTACGGCGTGGCGATACCTGGTACTTCCTGTCGGTGCTGGGGAAAGTTCACCCGGTCGAAATATCCGCTGACGGGCCGGTATTTTCCGATACCTGGTGGTACCTGGATGAGGATGATAGAGAAGCAAACTGGCGTATAGGCGGGATGCAGGCTGTCACCCTGCACGAAGCCAGGCAACACCTCTACATAGTGATGCACCAGGGTGATTTTTTTACCTACGAAGACCCCGGACCGGAAATCTGGGTCTATGACCTGGCGACACAAACACGAATAGAAAAAATCAGGACCAGGCATTCCAGCATTTCAATAGCGGTCAGTCAGGATGACAACCCGCTGCTGTATACCATTACCGGGGATTTGAGCACCCTGGAGATCTATGATGCAAGCACCGGTGAATACCTGCGCTCAGCCGGCGAACTCGGTATCACGCCGTTTTTGATTGAGCCGGTGCCGTTGCCATAGATGGGGCTGGAACGATTGACAAGGTATCCTTTTTCAGAGACCGGGGACGGATTTAAATCCGTCCCCAATCGTCCGAAGATATTGAGGGTGAAAAAATGAGGTTTTTTGATCGCTGGTTTCAAGACAAAACCCGCTCCGTGGCGCGCCATACATCGCGCCGGAGCTTTTTACGTAAGGCCGGAGTCCTGCTGGTCGGCGCCGGCGCGGTACCCTTGCTGCCCGTTGCCAGGGCGAATACGGGGCCGGATGACAGTTCGATTTCCGGACCTGAAGGCGAGCCGGGGAAATGCGAGTACTGGCGCAACTGCGGCATGGACGGTTTCCTCTGCACTTGCTGCGGCGGCAGCCATACCAGTTGCCCGCCCGGCACCGAAATGGCGCCCATGACCTGGGTAGGCACCTGCAAGAACCCCGCGGACGGGCGCGATTATATTATTGCCTACAATGATTGCTGCGGTAAAAGCACCTGCAATCGCTGCATGTGCAATCGCAACGAGGGCGACCTGCCGAATTATTTTCCGTCCAAGAGCAATGATATCAACTGGTGCATGGGCTCAAGCAACAACGTTTACCACTGTACTACCACCATCCTGCTGGGCCTGGCAGTCAGTTGACGGCGTGCTTGTTGAATGGGCGCTTCAATCAGTAACGACGAGATAGCGGCGCTGGTTCAACCGAACCGGGTGCATAAAAGGGTCTACACGGATCCGGCCCTATTCGACCTGGAAATGGAGCGTATCTGGGGCAATGCCTGGATATTCATCGGACACGAAAGCCAGGTGAAGTCTCCGGGAGATTTTTTTACCACCACCATCGGCAAGCAACCGGTTATCGTCACCCGGCACAGCGACAACCAGGTTTACGTACTGTATAACCGCTGTGCCCACAAGGGCGCGCAGTTGATTGTAGCGCCCTGCGGTCATGCGCAGCAGTTACGCTGCGCATACCACGGTTATGTGTTCGATACTGCCGGCGCCCTGGTGCATGTGCCCAAGGGAGAAGGCTATCAGAACTCAGCTTTCAGTCGTGACAACCCGTCGACTGACATCCGCCGGGTTGCCAGGGTGGAGACTTATCGGGGTTTTATTTTTGCCAACCAGGCATTGCATGGACCCGATCTCGCAAGCTGGTTGGGGCCGGCCATCACTTCCTTCGATAATGCCGTAGACCGGTCACCCACCGGCGAGATCGAGATGACCGGCGGCGTGTTGCGATACATGCACGACGCCAACTGGAAGATATTGCTGGAAAACGTATCCGACAACATGCACCCTGCCGTCACCCACCAGTCCGCCTGGCAACCTGCAAAACAGGCGGCCCGGGAATTTCCTGATGATCAGAAGCCGTTGCCGCTGGCCATGCTGGAGCCCTTCGGTTCCAGTTACGAGTTTTTCGACACGATCGCCATGACAACCTGCGGCAACGGCCATACCTGGTCCGGCGGCAATGCGACGATCCATATCGGCTATCCGCGTGAATCGAAATACGTACGGGACATGGAAGCGGTTCACGGGGAAGAAAAGACCAACCGGATACTCTCCATGCAACGGCAGAATACCATCATCTATCCAAGTATCGCCTTCAAAAGCGCGTTGCAGACGATACGGGTTTACCGTCCCATCGCCGTCGACAAAACCATCCAGGAGACCTGGACGTTCAAACTGGGCGGTGTAGCGGATGACATGCTGCACACATCGGTACTCTACAACCAGTTGATCTTCTCACCTTATTCCATAGCCGGCCATGACGATTACGAAGCCTACCATCGCATCCAGCACGGCCTGCAGACGGAGGCTTCCGAGTGGGTGAGCCAACACCGTCATTACGGCCGTGACCAGCACAATGATGACGGTACGACCCAGGCGCCCGGCACCAGCGACATCGTGTTCCGACACGAATTTGAAGCCTGGAAAAATTATATGACATCATCGAATGTGGAAGCCTCCTGAGAGAATAAAGTACAAGCCTGATCCCGGATCGAGTCCGACTGCGGAGGAGGCCCGATCGGCATTGCTGTTTTCACCGGTCAAACTCGGACCCCTTGCCCTGGAGCAGCGCACCTGGGTGCCGGCAATGGTCCCATGGCGTTCCAACGAGGACGGTTTTGTCACCGATGACGTGCTGGACTGGTATGAACGTTTCGCCAAGGGACAGCCGGGCGCCATCGTCATCGAGGCCACCGGCATCCGGGATATTCCCAGCGGGCCGTTGCTGCGTATCGGCGACGACCGGTTCATACCTGGATTGAAGGAACTTGCAGATACAGTGAGATCTGCGAGCGACGGGAAAACCCGCCTGCTGATCCAGGTGATCGACTTTCTGACCATACGCCGCCGTCCGGACCCGGGCAAATACTTTTCCCGTTTCCTGGCCATCACCGACAGCCACAGGGAAAAGCTGTCCGCCTCCGACTGGCCTGAGGAACGCATAAGGGCGCACCTTGCCGGCCTGCCGGAGAAGGAACTGGATGAGATACTGACCGGCGCCGAACTGGAATCCCTGCGCATGGGATACCGCGAGCGGGTCACGGACATGCACCTTCCCCATGTAAAAGACCTGCCGCAGGTGTTACCCGAATTGTTTGCCCAGGCCACGCGGCGCGCCTGCGAGGCGGGTATTGACGGAGTTGAACTGCATTATGCGCACGCCTATACGATGGCGTCATTCCTGTCCGCGACGAATACCAGGCCCGACGGTTATGGCGGCGGCCGGGAACAGCGGGCGCGTCTGCCCCTGGAAGTCTTCCGGCACGTTCGCCGGACAGTCGGAGAGGATTATTGCGTGGGCTGCCGCTTTCTCAGCGATGAATGCATAGATGGCGGCAACACGGTTGACGATGCAACGTATTTCGCTGTTCAATTTGCCCGGGCCGGCATGGATTTCCTCTCTCTGTCCCGCGGGGGCAAGTTCGATGACGCCAAACAACCACTGGTGGGCTGGGCCGCTTACCCTTACACGGGGAGAAGCGGTTATGAATGCATGCCCGGGTATATTTCAGATGATTTCGGCCCTTTTGGCCGGAACGTGGAACCCGTAGCGCAGATTAAAGCAGCCGTTGACGGGGCGGGCTATGCCACTCCGGTAGTGGTCATAGGCGGTATTCACGGTTTTCAACAGGCGGAAGACCTGTTGCGGCAGGGCAAGGCAGACATCATCGGCGCCGCCCGTCAGAGCCTTGCCGACCCCGACTGGTATCTCAAGCTCAGACTGGGCAAGGGAGACCAGGTAAGAGTATGTGAATATACCAATTACTGTGAAGGGCTGGATACGAAACACAAGCAGGTCACCTGCCAGTTATGGGACAGGCTGCAACTTGATGAGCCGGGGATTAAACTATCGGTTGACGGGCGCCGCCGGCTGATCGCCCCTGAGTGGAAGTAATTCTAGTCCGGGGACACAATACCTAACCCATCTGGCGTTCCTTGATTTCATCCAGGGTTTTACAATCAATGCACAGGGTTGCCGTCGGTCTTGCTTCCAGACGTTTTATCCCGATCTCTCCCCCGCAAATTTCGCAATAGCCGTAATCGCCTGAATCCAGCATCATCAGCGACTCGTTGATCTTTTTGATGAGTTTCCGTTCACGGTCCCGCGTCCTTAACTCAAGGGCAAACTCCTCTTCCTGGGTGGCTCGATCATTGGGGTCGGGGAAATTGGATGCCTCATCCTGCATGTGATGCACGGTACGCTCTACTTCCTCCATCAGGGCCTGTTTCCAGTCAGTCAACAACTTGCGGAAGTGCGCGACCTGGGCCGGATTCATGTAATCTCCTGCCGCTGCCTTTTTGCTCATCGGACTTGTACTGGGGGATTGCTCCCCCATGGCGACCTTTTTCATCTTGTCTTTCTACCAAAACGCATTCCAATACATACTACCTGGTCAATCCGGCCGGGTAGTAACTTTGCCATTTGATATTATATTTTATTTCGTGTCAATGGATATGGGAGCGTAAAAGTGGTATGGTAATAACTCATGCGGCTACGCAAAATCAAACTCGCGGGTTTCAAATCCTTTGTTGATCCTACCACGCTGCAAGTCTCCGATAATCTGGTCGGTATAGTTGGTCCGAATGGCTGCGGCAAGTCAAATATCATAGACGCAGTTACCTGGGTGATGGGGGAGAGTTCCGCCAAACACCTGCGCGGGGATTCGTTGACGGACGTTATTTTTAACGGGTCCGGCGCCAGACAGCCGGTTGGACAGGCTTCGGTGGAACTTATCTTTGAAAACTCCGACGGCAAACTGGGTGGTCCTTATGCCGGATATTCCGAAATTTCCATAAAACGGCAGTTAAACAGGGATTCGATATCCACCTACTACCTCAACGGCACACGTTGCCGGCGTAAGGATGTTCAGGGCATCTTCCTGGGGACCGGGATCGGGCCGCGCAGTTATTCGATTATTGAACAGGGCGTGATATCCAGGCTGATAGAAGCCAGGCCAGAAGAGTTGCGCGTTTTTCTCGAAGAAGCTGCGGGCATATCGAAATTCAGGGAACGGCGCCGTGAAACAGAGAACCGCATCAGGCATACGCGGGACAATATAGGCAGGTTGACGGACATACTGGAAGAATTGGAAAAACAGTTGGAGCACCTGCAGCGTCAGGCCAGGGCTGCGGAACGCTTCAAGTTGCTGAAGGAGGAAGAACGCCGGCTGAAAGCGGAAATACTGGCGCTGGAATGGAAAGAGTTATCCGGCAATGCGGAAGAAAAGAGCAAAACTGTCCGGTTCCATGAAACCCGGGTAGAGGAGGGAGTTGCCAGGCTGCGCGGGATGGAGGCGGATATCGAAATACAACGGGAGAAATATACTGCGGCAAACGAGGCATTCAACAAGACCCAGGCCGACTTCTACCAGGTCGGTAGTGATATATCACACACGGAACAAAGGATTAACCACGCCCGGGAGCGTATCGAGACGCTGAAGTCGGAGATTGGCAAGGCCAGGCAGGGGGAACAGGGACTGCAACAGCAACTGGCGGATGATAAAAAGGAACTGGAGGGCGCCGCGGAAAAATCCCTGTTGCTGGAACCGCGCCTGGGGGCGGCCGAGTCTGCCGGCGACGAGACATATAACGCGCTGCGCCAGGCAGAGGACTCCTGGCAAAACCTGCAGGCAGAGTGGGATGAGTTGAACCGCTCCATCTCCGGGCTCGATAACCGCATCGAGGGGAATACGACGCGTAAGGAGTTACTCCTGTCGGGTCTGACTGATCTGGAACAGCGCAGGAACAACCTGGAAGAGGAAGCCGGCGCCCTTGCTCCGGGCAGTATGGAAGGAGAAATGGCGCAATTGTCCGCGGCCAGTTCGGAAAGCGAGAAGCTTCTGGGTTTGCAGAAAAATGAATTCAGCGAGACCTCGGTAAACCTGCAACGTTATCGAACCTCGTTGGCGCAGATCAATGCGCGCATCCAGGAATTACGCACGGATTACCAGAAAAATGAGAGTAAAATTGCCTCTCTGGAGGCATTACAGCAGGAACAGGCACATGATTACGGGGAATCCCTGGAACAATGGTTGACTTCTCTGGGCCTGGCTGATGCTCACCACCTGATAGACAGGCTCAACATCGAAGAAGGCTGGGAAACCGCGCTCGAAGCCGCTGCCGGCCAGCGCCTGCAGGATCTCAGTGTTTCCGACCTGCACGGTCCGGGGGGCGCGGCGCAAGCGCTGGAAATCGGCAAAGCCGGCCTGCTGCTCGACAATGCCGACAACATCAACTACACACCCAGAAACTGGCCCAGGCTTATCGACAGGATCTCCTCCGAGGTTCCGGTTGATGCAATCCTGAACAGGATTTACCTGGCAGAAAATATGGAACAGGCGCGGGAAATCTGCAGGGAACTGGATGAGACCGAATCGGTAATTACAAAAGACGGCATCTGGATGAATAACTATTGGGTGAGAATTCATCGACCTGTAGCTGATGAGCCCGGCCCGCTGGCGCGGGGACAGGAACTGTCCGTCTTGAAAGACACCCGGCTGAAGCTTGAAAATGAAATCAGCTTGCAGGAAGAGAGGGCCGCGGAAAATGACAGGTTTATCGAAGAAGCAGAACGGCAATCCAACCTGTTACTGGAGCAGGTGAATAACAGGCAGGAATCTACGGCTGCAGCCAGGGCGGAGTATACGGAATTGAAGACCCGTTACGAGCAGGCCCGGGACAGGGACAGGCAGATTGAACAGGAACTTCGGAAATTGCAACAGCAGGCAAAAGAAGACCAGGTTGAGATAATCGGCCTCAAGACCCAACTGGAACAGGACAACGACTCCAGGCGGAAACTGCTGGCAAAACGCAAGCGCCTGGAAACAATGAGGTCAGAGCAGGACAACCTGCTGTCCGAAGCCCGCTCCCGCTGGCAGAAGGCCAATAGCGAAAGCCATTCGATCGCGTTGCGACTGGAGTCGACCAGGGCGCAAAAAATATCGATAGAACAGTCCATCAAGCGCTCCGAAGCACAGATTTCAGCTACCCGGGAACGTCTCCGGGAACTGGAAACAGCAGAAGAATCGCAACATAAGCCACTGCATGAACTGTGTGAAGCCCTGGATATCAAACTGGCCGATAAAGTGACTTTCGAGGCCGCGCTGACAGCGGCCCGGGAAAGCGTTCTGCGACAGGAGAAACTGTTCAGGGACAAGGAACAGCAACGCGGGGAGTGCGAACTGGAGTTGCAGGAACTGCGTACGGACCTGGAACAGGCCAGGATCATGCACCAGGAGATAATAGTCAGGGTGCAGACACTGGAGGAGCGGCTTGAAGCCGCAGGGCAGACTCCCGAAGCCTTGCTGAACGGATTGGGTGAGCCTGCCGGAAAACAAATGTGGCAGGAAAAGATTGATGCCGTTGAAAACAGGATACAACGTCTTGGCGCCATAAACCTGGCGGCAATAGATGAATTCGAGCAGATAAGTGAACGTAAAACCTATCTCGACAGCCAGTACAGTGATTTGTCCACTGCCCTGGAGACCCTTGAAAACGCCATTCACAGAATTGACAAGGAAACACGTTCCCGTTTCAAGGACACATTCGACCGGTTGAATGCCAATCTGAAGGAAAACTTTCCCTTGTTATTCGGCGGGGGGCATGCCTATCTTGAGATGACTGCCCAGGACTTGCTGGAAACCGGCGTCACGGTCATGGCCAGGCCTCCCGGCAAGAAGAACAGCAATATCCACCTCCTGTCCGGGGGTGAAAAAGCCTTGACTGCCGTGGCGCTGGTTTTTTCCATCTTCAAATTGAATCCGGCGCCGTTTTGTATTCTTGACGAGGTCGATGCGCCGCTTGACGACAATAACGTAACAAGGTTCAGCGACATGGTGAAAACGATGTCAAAAGACGTGCAGTTCATCATTATCACGCACAACAAGATTACCATGGAGATTACCCGCCAGTTACTCGGTGTGACCATGCATGAAGCAGGCGTATCCCGACTGGTATCGGTTGACATCGATGAAGCGGTGGAAATGGCTGCTTCTGCCTGACTTATCCCGGCACCTTACAGGAACGGGGGCATAATCCTGGGGTAGTCATGGCGTCGGTTGAAAGCCAGATCGCGGAACTCAGACGGCAGTTGGACGAACACAGCTACCGTTATCACGTCCTTGATGACCCGATAATTCCCGACGCTGAATACGACCGGCTGTACAAGGAACTGGTCACGCTGGAAAAAGACCATCCGGAACTGGTTACCCCGGACTCTCCTACGCAACGCGTCGGTGAAAGCCCCCTCAGTGAATTTACAGAAGTCACACACGAAATTCCCATGTTGTCCCTGGATAACGCGTTCAGCGACGAGGAGATGGGCGCGTTTGATAAACGGGTCAGGGACAGGCTGGAGTTTGCCGAAATTCATTATACGGCCGAGGTAAAACTGGACGGCCTGGCAATCAGCCTGCTGTACGAGCGAGGCAAACTGGTTCGGGCGGCCACCCGTGGTGACGGCACTACCGGTGAGGACGTCACTTCCAATATCCGTACCATCAAAAGCATCCCCCTGGCGTTGCGTTCGACCGGTTATCCTGACCGGCTGGAGGTCAGGGGAGAGGTGTTCATGACCAAATCCGGGTTTGAGGAATTAAACATCAGGCAAGAGGAACAGGGCGAAAAACTGTTCGCCAATCCGAGGAATGCCGCAGCAGGCAGTTTACGCCAACTGGACCCCATGATCACCGCCAGGCGCCCCCTGCAGTTCCTTGCCCATGGAATAGGCATTGTAGAAGGCGCCACGCTGCCTGCATCTCATTTTGAAGTGCTGCAAACCCTGAAAACCTGGGGCCTGCCGGTATCTGCGGATACCGAACGGGTTGCCGGAATAGAGGAGTGTATCGGCTTTTACCGGAGGATAGCGTCCAGACGTTCGCAACTGCCCCATGAAATCGATGGCGTTGTCTTCAAGGTCGATGACCTGAAACAGCAGGCGGCGCTGGGCTTTGTCACCAGGGCGCCCAGGTGGGCCATCGCCTGCAAGTTCCCGCCGGAAGAAGCCGTAACCGAGGTGCTGGATATCGAAGTTCAGGTGGGACGCACCGGCGCACTGACCCCCGTAGCGCGGCTCAAACCCGTACGCGTCGGTGGCGTGACCGTGACGAATGCAACCCTGCATAATGCGGACGAGGTGCAGCGCAAGGACGTCCGGGCGGGCGACACGGCCGTGGTCAGACGGGCGGGGGACGTAATCCCTGAAGTGGTTCGGGTCATACCCGGGAAACGCCCGGAAACGACCGAGCCGTTCAGCATGCCGGCCCGGTGCCCGGTATGCGGTTCGCCGGCAGAAAGGGTTGAGGGTGAGGCCGCAGTCAGGTGCACCGGCGGATTGCATTGTCGCGCGCAGGCAATTCAATCCATTATCCATTTTGCCTCGCGCAAGGCGCTGGATATAGAAGGGTTGGGTGAGAAGCTGGTAGAGCAGTTATTCAATACGGGTCTGGTCCGGAATATCGCGGACCTGTACCACCTGGAACATGACAAAGTTGCCGCGCTGGAAAGGATGGGCGATAAATCAGCGGAAAACCTGTTGCGCGCGATTGAAACCGGTAAAAACACCCGTTTTGACAAATTTCTCTACGCCCTGGGTATCAGGGAGGTGGGGGAGACCACTGCCCGTAACCTGGCCTTGCATTTTCAACTTGATGAGTTGAAAAGCGCGACGCAGGAAGACCTGTGCGGGGTCCGGGATATCGGCCCAGTGGTTGCCGAAAACATAGTTCGCTTTTTCCGGGATGAGCGGAATCTTTCCATTATCAATGAGGTGCTCACAGCCGGGGTAAGGTGGGAGGATGCAAAGGAGCAGCAGGTTACCCATCTGCAGGGAAAAACATTTGTCATCACAGGCACGCTGGCATCGCTGAGTCGCAATGAAGCAAAGGAAAGACTGGTTTCCAGGGGGGCAAAAGTCAGCGGCAGCGTGTCCGGTAGGACGGATTACCTCATTGCCGGTGAGAATCCCGGCAGCAAACTGGACAAGGCGCGCAGCCTGGACATTGAAATCCTCGATGAAGCGGCGTTAATGCAGATATTGGAGAAGCTCTGACTTAACCCGGCGTCAGTACCGTATTCCGGCCCGGCGGGGGTGATTCCGAGACCGGGTAGTCAAGGGAATAGTGCAAACCACGGCTCTCCTTGCGACGCAGGGCCGATTCGATTATCAGGTCCGCCGCCAGCGACAGGTTGCGCAGTTCTATCAGGTCGTTGTTGATACGAAAATTGCCGTAGTATTCATAGATCTCATCCTGGAGCAGTTTGATCCGGTGTTTGGCCCGTTGCAGGCGCTTGTCGGTACGCACAATGCCCACATAGTCCCACATGAAACGGCGGATCTCATCCCAGTTATGGGAGACCACGACTTCTTCATCCGAATCAGTAACCCGGCTTTCATCCCACTCCGGCAGCGTGGTGAAGCGGGCTTTCCGGTCAAGCTGGCTGCAGATATCCTTGCAGGTTGAATGGGCGAATACCACGCACTCCAGTAATGAGTTGCTCGCCATGCGGTTTGCGCCGTGGAGACCTGAACAGGATACCTCGCCGATTGCATACAGCGAATTGACATCAGTTCGCCCGTTTTTATCAATGATCACACCGCCGCAGGTGTAGTGCGCGGCAGGCACTACCGGTACGGCTTCCCTGGTAATGTCAAAGCCGTACTGTATACAACGTGCATATATCGTCGGAAAGTGGTCAATGATGAAATCCTTGCCCTTGTGGCTGATATCGAGATAGACGCAATCACTGCCCAGGCGTTTCATCTCATGATCAATGGCGCGCGCCACGACGTCCCTGGGCGCCAGTTCTCCCCGCGAGTCGAACTTTTTCAGGAAGCGTGAGCCGTCAGGAAGCAGCAAATTCGCCCCTTCACCACGTAACGCTTCGGAGATTAAAAATGATTTTGCTTCCTGGTGATACAGGCAGGTCGGATGAAACTGGACAAATTCCATGTTGGCAACCCTGCATCCTGCGCGCCAGGCCATGGCTATGCCGTCGCCGGTGCATATGTCCGGGTTGCTGGTATACAGGTAGACCTTGCCGGCTCCGCCAGTGGCCAGCACCGTAAACCGTGAATTGAAAACCCTCACCCGGTCGCGCTTCTGATCATACACATAAGCGCCGGCGCAGCGGCCGTCCCTGATGATGAGATCAAGGCTGGTATGGAATTCGAACAGTTCGATATTTTCGTGGGAGCGGGTACAACTCTCAAGTGTGTTCTCGATTGCCTTGCCTGTGGAATCCGCCGCATGCAGGACGCGCCGGTGGCTGTGCCCGCCTTCCTGGTGCAAGTGATACTCCTGACCGTCTGAATCGGGAAACCGCGTGAAATTGACTCCCAGATCAATCAACCAGTCAATGCTCTTTCTACCGTTTTCCACAACAAACCTGACCACGTCGGGATCGCACAACCCACATCCGGTCCCAATCGTGTCATCAATGTGGGATTCGACCGAATCCCTGGCGTGCAGGACTGCCGATACGCCACCCTGGGCATAGAATGTCGCCCCCTCTTTCAGGTCCGCCTTGGAAATTACCGTGACATGCGCATGGCGGGCCAGTTGCAAAGCCAGGCTCAAACCGGATGCTCCGCTGCCGATTATCAAAACATCGGAATGGTGCTGGTCGTTAATCATATACGTGCAATATACAAGCCAGGATAATATAATAGGTTATTTGCTTGTAGTTAAGGAAACTCTGGTCAGGAATCTCTCATCATCCGGCAACCGGCGCCATGGCTCATAACATATCCGACGAAATACTCGTAGAACGGGTAAAGCGTGGAGACAGGAAAGCGTTCGATGCGCTCGTGTTGAAATACCAGGGCAGGATTTTGAACCTGATATCCCGTTTTGTCCATGACCCGAGTGACGCCAGTGACGTTGCCCAGGAAGCTTTCATCAAGGCATATCGGGCTTTGCCCAAATTCCGGGGCGATAGCGCATTCTATACCTGGATTTACCGAATCGCGGTAAATACGGCAAAGAATTACCTGGCTACAAGAGCACGCCAACCCTTCGATGCGGCTTCAGATTTTGATGAAATGGAACAAATCGGCCAGAGCGATACTCTAAAGGAACAGACGACGCCCGAGCGGTTGCTGCTTACACGCGAACTGCAAGAGACTATAATAAGAGCTATTGAAGGATTGCCGGCAGATTTGCGCTCGGCAATTACCTTGCGGGAAATAGACGGAATGAGTTACGAGGAAATTGCGTCGGTGATGGCGTGCCCCGTGGGCACTGTACGGTCACGGATTTTTCGAGCAAGAGAAGCTGTGGATGAACAATTGAAACCTTTACTTATCGACTGATTTTATGAACGAAGCAAAGAAAGAACAGTTATCTGCCTTCATGGATGATGAGATTGACGGCCTGCAAAAAAACCAGGCAGAGCAGATACTTAAAGACCCTGAACTACTGGATTCCTGGTCCCGTTACCACCTGGTTTCCGACTGTCTGAAACGTAATCTTCCGGATCACCTGGACAGGGAACTGGCAGGGAAGATTTCCGAATCTATTGCCCGGGAACCTGCCATCGTCGCTCCCGGAAGTTTGTCCCGTTCATTCGCAAAGCCTGCTGCCGGCTTTGCTATAGCGGCCTCGGTTGCCGCACTGGCCATTTTCGGCATACAACAGCAACAACCGGGCGGCCCCCATGAAATACCGCAGGACACCCTGGTGCAATCCGTCCCCGGCGCCGGCGGCAATGGAAGCGTCTATGCCCCGGTGCGCCAGGTAAGTACAGGCAGCGGTAATATCGCCTCCGAATGTAACGGGAAGCCGGGAGAAAACGGACGTTCGGCCCCGGACAACGGGCAAAAGGCGGGCGGGAATGGAACACAGGAGGCAAAATCCGGGGTGAATTGCCCATGAAGACGGTAAGGACCGGATTGGTATTGACGTTACTCCTGTTCTGTATGGCCGGCACGGCCGGCGCGGATTCACTGCCTGACTTTACCGAAATGGTCCAGGAGAACTCCGCCGCGGTTGTCAACATCAGTACGACATCCAAAAAAAACAACCCGGGATCGTCCGGGCGGTCAATTGTTCCGGATTTGCCCGATGACAGTCCCTTTCATGATTTTTTCCGCAAGTTCTTCGAAGAACAGGCGCCCGATAACCCCGGAACGCCCAGAAGGGCGGCATCCCTCGGATCCGGCTTCATCATTTCTGATGACGGTTATGTCATTACTAACAGCCACGTAGTTGCCGATGCCGATGAAATTATCGTGAGACTGAACGACCGCAGGGAGTTTATCGCCGAAATCGTCGGCACGGACAGGCGCAGTGACATAGCCGTACTGAAGATCAAGGGAAACGATTTGCCCGTAGTCAAGCGGGGCAGTTCAGCCGATTTGCAGGTCGGGGAATGGGTACTGGCAATCGGTTCCCCGTTCGGTTTTGACTACTCGGTCACCCAGGGGATCGTCAGCGCAATAGGGAGAAGCCTGCCCAACGAAAACTACGTTCCCTTCATCCAGACCGACGTTGCCATCAATCCCGGCAATTCCGGCGGCCCCCTGTTTAACCTGGAGGGTGAAGTAATCGGTGTGAACTCGCAGATATACAGCCGCACCGGCGGTTTTATGGGGCTGTCTTTCGCAGTGCCCATAGACGTCGTCAACAACGTGTATTCGCAGTTGCGCGAGACCGGTTACGTCAGCCGCGGCTGGCTCGGTGTGCTGATACAGGACGTGACCCGGGAACTGGCGGAATCATTCGGGATGGACAAGCCTCACGGAGCGCTGGTGGCAAAAGTACTGAACGACAGTCCGGCGGCCAACGCCGGGATTGAAGTAGGCGATATCATCGTCGAATATGACGGCGCCGAGGTGCCCTTTTCATCCGATCTTCCGCCGTTGGTCGGAAATACCAAGGTCAATACAAGCGTGCCGCTGGAGATCATCCGGGGCGGCAAACGAAAAAATCTGAAAGTGCTGATTGCCGAACTGCCTGAACAGGACAGCATGGCAAGCGCGGAGAAGCCCGGTTCGCCGGCAGCGGCCGCCAACAAAATGAAAATTGTGGCGCGGGAACTCACCGCGGAACAGAGAAAAAGGCTGGAATTGCCTGAGCGCGGGATTATCGTGGAACAAGTCATGGAAGGGCCGGGCAGCGAGGCGGGCATTCGCAAGGGTGACGTGCTTCTGATGATAAATAATATAGACGTTGAAAGCGTCTCACAGTTCGAGGAGATCCTTGCCGGCTTGCCGGGTGATCGTCCAATTCCATTGTTGATACAAAGACGCGGAGCGCCCACCTTCCTGGCATTGAAACTGGCCGGCGACGAAGACGAATAGTTATTTTCGGCTGGTCCGGTTACTCGACAGCACAGTTTATATGGAGCGGATCAGAAACTTTTCGATTATCGCGCACATAGACCACGGCAAGTCCACCCTGGCGGATCGGTTCATCCAGATATGCGGAGGTCTTAGTGAACGGGAAATGTCCGCGCAGGTGCTGGATTCCATGGACCTGGAGAAGGAACGCGGTATCACCATCAAATCCCAAAGCGTGCGCCTGAATTACCCGCACCATGACGGCAACGTGTACCAGTTCAATATCATCGACACGCCTGGTCACGTTGATTTCAGTTATGAAGTTTCCCGTTCCTTGTCCGCCTGTGAAGGCGCCCTCCTGGTTGTGGATTGTTCCCAGAGTGTAGAGGCGCAGACAGTGGCCAATTGTTTTGCGGCAATCGACAACGGACTGGAAGTAGTGCCGGTATTGAACAAGATCGACCTGCCCGCGGCCGACCCGGAAAAAGCCATACTGGACATAGAGGAGTTGATCGGCATTGATGCGGGAAATGCCATCAAGGTCAGCGCCAAGACCGGCTCCGGCCTGGACGGCCTGCTGAGTGCGATTATAGAACGCATTCCGCCTCCGCAGGGTGAGGTTGATGCGCCACTGACTGCCTTGATCATCGATTCATGGTTCGACAATTACCTGGGGGTGATTTCCCTGGTACGCGTAATCGAAGGCAGTCTGAACGTCGGGGACAGGATCAGGATATTCTCTACCGGGCAGGACTACATTGTTGATGGTGTAGGCTCTTTCACGCCCAAAAGAACGCCTGCAAACTGTCTTGCCACGGGTGAGGTCGGCTATGTTGTTGCCGGGATCAAGGAAATTCTCGGCGCGCCGGTCGGCGACACCATTACCTTGAGCAAACGCCCTGCAGAACATCCGCTCCCCGGCTTTCAGCCTGCCAAGCCCCGCGTGTTTGCCGGCATGTTTCCCATTGATTCGGGTGATTTTGAAGACTTCCGCGAAGCGCTGGCCAAGCTGAAACTGAATGACGCCGCACTCTATTTCGAGCCTGAAACCTCCCAGGCCCTGGGATTCGGCTTCCGTTGCGGTTTTCTGGGCATGCTGCACATGGAAATTGTCCAGGAACGCCTGGAACGCGAGTATGGCATGAACCTGATTACAACGGCTCCTACCGTAGTATATGAAGTCGATACGACCTCCGGTTCAAGAATATATCTCGACAATCCGGCCGATCTCCCGGGAACGGACAAACTGGCTGCGATTCGGGAACCCATGGTCCAGGCTGATATACTGACTCCACAGCAATACCTCGGCAACGTGATCTCCCTTTGTATCGAAAAAAGAGGACAGCAGAAGAAGTTGCACTTTGCGGGGCGCCAGGTATCCGTATCCTACGAACTGCCCCTGAGTGAGATCGTGCTGGATTTTTTTGACAGGCTGAAGTCTGTCAGCAAGGGATATGCGTCCTTTGATTATCATTTTGAACGCTATAACGAAGCGCCCCTGGTAAAACTGGAGGTGTTGATCAACGGCGACAGGGTGGACGCCTTGTCGAGTATCGTGCACAGGGACCTCGCGCAACGGCGCGGACGCGAACTGGCAGCCAAAATGAAAAAGCTTGTGCCCCGGCAGATGTACGAGGTGGCGATACAGGCAGCCATAGGGTCCAGGATCATCGCCCGGGAATCCGTCAAGGCGTTGCGCAAAAACGTTACGGCCAAGTGTTATGGCGGCGACGTAACGCGCAAGAGAAAACTGCTGGAAAAACAAAAGGCGGGAAAGAAAAGAATGAAACAACTGGGTTCGGTGGAAATACCACAATCCGCGTTCATGGCGATTCTCCATGTCGGAGGTGAGCAATGACCTTTGATTTCGCAGGCTTGCTGGTATTGCTTACCGCTGTCAGCGGCATAATCTGGGCGATTGATGCGATGTTTTTCGCCCGTAACAGGAAACCTTCCACGGGCGACGAACGCACCGAACCGTTGATCGTCGATTATGCCCGTTCACTTTTCCCGGTTTTTCTCATCGTATTGATCCTGCGTTCATTTATCGTCGAACCATTCCGGATACCTTCCGCTTCCATGATGCCGACGCTGCTGAGAGGCGATTTCATCCTGGTCAACAAGTACGATTACGGCATCCGCCTGCCGGTGCTGAACACCAAGGTGTTCGGTAACGGGCAACCGAAACGGGGCGATGTCATTGTCTTTCGCTATCCGGAGGACCCGGCAGTGCCTTTCATCAAGCGGGTAGTGGGTGTGCCGGGCGATCACCTGCAGTTCAAGGATAAAAACCTGATAATAAACGGCGCACCAATCGAACTCGGCCTCAAAGGGATCTATCACAGTGATGGAGTAGGCAGGAGGGAGAACGGTTCATATCTCATGGAGGAACAACTGGACCAACTCAAACACGAGGTGTTAATCAACCCGTTGCAGCTTTCGTCTGTGGAGATAGACCGGAAAATACCGGATGGGCATTATTTTGTCCTGGGCGATAACCGTGATAACAGCAGGGACAGCCGCTACTGGGGCCTGGTTCCGGACGAAAACCTCGTGGGCAGAGCATTTTATATCTGGATGAACTGGAGCAGCGACGGCATCCTGGACCTTCAGAGCTGGGATATGGACAGGGAGCGTATCGGGTCTGCGATAAATTAACCTTCAAATGGCACACACAGGCACAGGTAAGGATTTAAATCTGCATATCAGGAATGTCCTGGGACATGACTTTCGCAATGCAGAATTGTTGAACAGGGCAATGACACACCGTAGTTTCAGCAGGAACCACAATGAAAGACTTGAATTTCTTGGAGATGCCTTGCTTGGAATGTTTATTGCCGATGCGTTGTTTGCAAAATTCCCGGAAGCTGCGGAAAGCGACCTGACGCGGTTGCGTTCATCCCTGGTAAACAAGGAAACACTTGCGCGGCTGGCGCAGCAACTTGACCTTGGCAGGCATATTAAATTCGGCGAAGGTGAGCATAAAAGCGGGGGATGGCGAAAAAAGTCGCTTCTTTCCAATGCCATGGAAGCGTTGATAGGAGCAGTTTACCTGGATTCAAACCTGGAAAGCTGCCGCCGTTTCATCCTGTCCCTGTACGCCTGTCTGCTGGATGATTTAACCATCGAGAATATACCCAAAGACCCGAAATCCGAACTACAGGAATACCTGCAGGCCAATAAAAAATCACTGCCTGCCTACCATGTCATAGCAGAAGAAGGTGAAGCGCATAACAAGATGTTTACCATAGAATGCCGTATTGACGGTATTGCCGGGCCAGCCGTGGCAAAAGGCAGGAACAAGAGGGACGCGGAACAGGCGGCGGCAAGGGCGGCATTGAAAATGATATCTCCGGATGCAGGTTAAAGGTCCGGAATTCAAGGCTGGTTATGTATCCATCGTCGGCCGTCCCAACGTCGGCAAATCGACACTGTTAAACCGGTTGATCGACCATAAGATCAGTATTGTCACACGGAAACCGCAAACGACGCGCTGGCAGATTCGGGGAATCAAGTCAACCGCTGATTACCAGGTAATCTTTACCGACACGCCCGGCTACCAGAATACCCACAAAGACGCGATGAACCGTTACATGAACAGGGAAGTCATCAACTCATTGTCGCATACGGACGTGGTACTGTTCGTTGTTGAGGCGCTCAAGTGGGGGCGTGATGACGCCCTGGTTGCCGAGGTGTTAAAGGAAGTCAGCGCTCCGACGGTACTGGTGATCAATAAGCTGGACCTGCTCAAAGAGCGTGCGATCCTGCTGCCATATATTAATTCCCTGAAAGAAAAACTGTCTTTTGCGGAGATCGTGCCGCTCAGCGCCAGGCGCCGGCGGGATGTCGATTTGCTTGAACGCAAGATTGCTGCAATGCTACCCGCGGGGGAGCCCCTGCTTCCTGCCGACCAGATCACCGACAAAAGCGCCCGTTTCCTGGCGGCTGAATATATCAGGGAAAAAGTGATGGAGCGACTGGGTGATGAACTGCCTTACCGGGTATCCGTAACTATTGACGAATTTAACGAGGAACCGGCGCTGTTAAGCCTGTCTGCGACCATCTGGGTGGAACGCCGTTCACATCGTTCCATTCTCATTGGAGCAAACGGCAGGATGTTAAAGTCAATAGGTGCCGATGCGCGTATTGAACTGGAAAAGTTCTTTGCAAAGAAGGTGTACCTGCAAACCTGGGTCAAAACGAAAAAGAACTGGACCGAAGACATCAAGGCGCTGAAGACACTTGGGTATGATTAGGAATTAAAATATCGTGAGGGCCGAGCTCAATCCTTGTTATATCCTGCACAACCGTAATTATCGTGAAACGAGCCTGTTGCTGGATGTGTTTTCACGCCGGTACGGCAGGCTGAGCCTGCTGGCAAAGGGCGCCAGGAAGCAGAAAAACGATAAACGCGCGTTGTTGCAGCCGGGAAGGAAGATCAATATTGCCTGGTCAATGCGCCGGGAACTGGGCACGCTCACCGGGGTAGAACCCTGTCACGGCATTAATCCACAGGAGGCAGGCGGACTCCTGACGGTATTTTATATCAATGAACTGCTGGTCAGGCTGCTGCACAGGCACGAGCCTCACCCGGAACTGTTTGATGCCTATGCCGAAGCGCTGGCTAAACTGACCGACAGCGCGACCGAGCAGGCCACTCTCAGACTGTTCGAAAAACGGCTGCTGGAAGCGCTGGGTTACGGCCTGGCGCTGGAGACGGATACCGAAGGGAATGCCATCAGCCCGGATCAGTATTATACTTACCTGCCGGAACAGGGTCCGGCGCCAGGCGCTGCGCCTGATCCGGGCGCCCTGCAAATTTCCGGGCGCACATTGCTGGCCCTGGCCGAGGAAAACCTCGGCGATGAGATCGTTCTCACAGAAGCCAAACAACTGATGCGCAAGGCCCTGGGCGGACTGTTGGGCGACAAGCCCCTGGCCAGCCGGGAGCTTTATCGTTTTACCATGAATATAGAACAGCAGCATAATCCATGAAACCAATAAAACTGGGTGTGAACATCGATCACGTGGCAACGCTGCGCCAGGCCAGGCTGACCCGTTATCCGGAACCGGTACATGCTGCCCTGGTAGCCGAACAGGCAGGCGCCGATTCCATTACGGTACACCTGCGCGAGGACCGCCGCCACATCCAGGAAAGGGACGTGGAGATGTTGAAGGACGTGCTGACGATTCCGATCAACCTTGAAATGGCGGTGACTGACGAAATGTTGGCGCTTGCTGAAACATACAAGCCGGAATATTGCTGCTTTGTTCCTGAACGCCGGGAAGAGTTGACCACGGAGGGCGGCCTGGAAGTGATTGGCCAGCAGGAGAGGATAAGGGAAGCTTGCGCCAGGCTGCAGGCAAACGGTTCCAGGGTATCGTTGTTCATCGACGCAGACGCCGGGCAGATTGACGCCGCGGTTAATGCAGGCGCAGATATGATTGAGATACACACCGGTCACTACGCAGACTCTGACAGCCCTGAAACGCAGGATATGGAATTCAACAAAATTGTCCGGGCTGTTGAGCATGCCGCTGGAACACCGTTACAAATCAACGCCGGGCACGGTTTGCACTACCATAATGTTAAACCCGTTGCCGCGATCGAACAGGTTGCCGAGCTCAACATAGGCCATTCCATCATTGCCCGGGCCGTATTTTCCGGTCTCTACCAGGCGGTTAAGGACATGAAGACCCTGATGGACGAGGCAAGACGGTAATGTTACCGGGTGATTCCTGTGGCAGCCTGGGATAACGATAAAATACTTCATGTGGATATGACCCGCCGGGTCGTCTCCGTCGATAGATATCCGCCCGAGTGGAAGTATCTGGGCGGTCGTGCGCTGATTGCCAGGATACTGCTCGGTGAGTGCCCGCCCCTGTGTGATCCCCTGGGTCCGGAAAACATGCTGGTGATAGCGCCCGGCTTGTTATCGGGGACCACGGCGCCGACATCGGGGCGCCTGTCCGTAGGCTGCAAGAGTCCTCTGACGGGTGGTATCAAGGAAGCCAATGTTGGAGGTGAACCGGCACAGGACCTGATGAGGTTAGGATACAGGGTGGTCGTGATCACAGGGCAACCCGCGCAAGGAAATAATCGCTGGGGATTAAGAATCAATGCTGACGGCGCCGATCTCGTCGCCGCCGATGAATATAAGGGACTGTGGAATTATGCCTGCTGTGAAAAACTGCTGGCGAATCACCCCGCATCAGCCTCCGCCATGTCCATTGGACCGGCCGGGGAGCACCTGCTGGCCAGCGCGTCCATTGCCTGTACCGACCGCAGCAAGGGCCGTCACCCGGCAAGACACGCGGCGCGCGGAGGTGTCGGCGCGGTCATGGGTTCGAAATGCCTGAAGTGGATATTGATTGACCCCGGCAGGGCGCCGTTACGTAAAGCACAGGATCCCGGGACCTTTGCAAAATATAAAAAGACATTCAGCCAGGATTACCTGACCAACGGCCGTCATGACGCATTCAAATACGGCACCAGTTCCCTGGTGCCGACTGCCAATATGCTGCATGCGTTTCCCTACAAGAATCGCACCTCCGGCCAGAACCCGGAATGGGAGAAACTGGACGGGGCAAGGATACTTGAATCCTTCGAGTCCCGCGGGGGCGGAATGCATAACTGTCTGACGGGTTGCATCGTGCGCTGTTCCAACGTGGTTCACGATGAGCACGGGCATTACCTGACCTCCGCCCTGGAATTTGAAACCATTACGTTGATGGGATCCAACTGTGCAATCAACGACTGGGAAGAAATCGCCCGACTGGATCGTCTCTGTGACGAAGTGGGCATAGATACTATCGAGGCGGGCGCGGCGTTTGCGGTGTACATGGATTCCGGGGGACTGGAATGGGGCGATGCTCAAGGAGTAAAAGCGATCATCCGCAACGACATCGCCAACGCCACCGAACTGGGCAGGCAAATCGGCAACGGAACGCTATCCATCGGCAGGGCGCGCAAACATCACCGTATTCCCCATAACAAGGGCCAGGCGGTGCCGGCATTTGATCCGCGCCCGTTCAAGGCCACGGGCATCACCTACTGCTCCAGCGCCATGGGCGCCGACCATACTGCCGGCCTGGTGTTCGACCAGGATTTAACGGAAGCAGAGGCGGTACGGCGCTCCCAGGAACTGCAGATTATCAATGCAGTCGGGGATTCCACCGGTTTTTGTATTTTCCTGGGACCGACGCTGGAAGAGACCGCGCGTTACCTGTCACCGTTTTTTGGCGAGGACATCAGCGCACAACAGTTGGCGGACATCGGCTGGCAATGCCTGGCCGACGAATGGCAATTTAATGACGCAGCAGGGTTTACCGATAAAGATGACGCCTGTCCGCCCTGCCTGCGGGAAGAGGGCATCGGTCCCGGACAATCGATGGTATTCGATATCAGCGACAAGGCAATTGCTGCGGTGAAAACAAGACAGCCGCCCAGGGATGAACTCTATAACACCTCACCCGCAGGCTGAGCGGCCGGAAATCAAGGAATACTCTGAACAAAGTCCGAGTTAAGGCTTGCTCTGGTGAGCAGGACGTTTCAGTATCTCTTCAAGGTCCGCCGGCAACGGCGCGCTGAACTGGTACTCTCCGGTCGCTTTCAATTCAGGCACGGAGATTTTCCCCGCATGAAGAAACATGCGTTTAAGGCCCAGTGAGCGCATTTTCCTGTTGAACTCCCTGTTTCCGTATTTTCCGTCCCCGGCAACGGGATGATCGATGGAGGCGGCATGAACCCTGATCTGGTGGGTGCGCCCGGTGCCGATCCTGACTTTGACATGAGTAGCGTCCCTGTAAACTTCTACCGGCTCGAACTCTGACAGGGCAGTCTTGCCGCGCCCTTCGACCCTGACACTGCCTTCACCAAGGTGGCTCCTGTGACGCTGTAACGGGCTATTCACCCTGATCTTTTTTTCGTGCAGGCGGCCCCGCAGCAAGGCATCGTACTCTTTCCTGACATCCCCGTTTTTAAGCGCATGGTTGACCTGGCGCAGGATGACCATATTTTTTGCTATCAACAGGCAGCCGGATGTCTCTTTATCCAGTCTATGTATCAAGTGGAGATCCTGCTCTTGCCGGTATAGCGCGCGCAGGAGTTCGATCACTCCGAAGGCGCTCCCGCTGCCTGCATGCACGACCAGGCTGGCGGGTTTGTTGATGACTACAAGACGCTCATCCTCGTATATGACACAGGTTTTTATCATTTCGACCAGGCGTGCCGGAGGTTCGTCGGGGGTTGTCTTCAATTGTTCGTACAGTGGGGGGATACGGATATCATCTCCCTCTTGCAGGCGATAGTCCGGCTTGATCCGTCCTCCGTTTACCCTGACCTCACCACGCCTCAACATTTGATAGATTCGGCTTTTTGGTATTCGGCCGAGACGCGAGATAAGAAAATTGTCGATGCGCCGGCCGGCTTGGTCGGCGCCGACCGGAATGTTTTCGGGTTTGCTTTTTTTCCTGTCGGGTTGTGACATTTTGAACAATGATATTGCCGTAACGCACTAACTTTGTTATAGTACTCTTGCTTAAGCTGATAATCAGATATCCTGCAAGGATAAGCCATAACAGGGCGCCTGTCTTTAACAGGCAAAAACTTGAAAGAAGGAGCCGATCCTGACGGATCGAAACACCGTCGCTCCTGCCCTGAGTGAGATGTATTAACGTATTACCAGGTTTTAGCCCACAAGGGTTGGGTTACGACCGAGCAGACAATATACATTGAGAACCCGGGAACATAACTGGGCCAGGCATGAAGACATGCCCGTAATGGCACACCCCGGATTAGAATTCGCCGCTGCATAACAGCAGCGCGATTACAGATTAACGTGGCTCCCAGCATTGGCCGGGTTAACCGGTCACCGGCGACAGGTCGGAGTATGGTCGAGCCATTGCGTAAAGGACACACAGACAATGAAGAGAATGTTGATTAACGCAACTCAACCGGAAGAGTTGCGGGTGGCGCTAGTGGACGGCCAACGTTTGTATGATCTTGATATCGAGGCAACAGGAAGGGAACAGAAGAAGTCAAACATCTATAAGTGCCGGATAGTCAGGATAGAACCCAGTCTTGAAGCCGCATTCGTCGATTTCGGCGCTGAGAGGCACGGATTCCTTCCCTTCAAGGAAATAGCCCGTTCCCTGTTAAAATCCAAGAACAGTGATGATAACCGCGGGCGCATAAGCGTAAAGGATGCCCTGGAGGTAGGGCAGGAATATATTGTTCAGGTCGAAAAGGAAGAACGCGGTAACAAGGGAGCTGCGCTGACTACCTTTATCAGTCTTGCCGGACGCTACCTGGTGCTTATGCCGAATAATCCCAGGGCAGGGGGCGTTTCCAGACAAATTGAGGGCAATGATCGCAGCGATGCCCGTGAGGCGATGAGCACCCTGGAAATTCCCCAGGGCATGGGTTTGATACTGCGCACCGCCGGCGTAGGCAAAAGCGCTGAGGAACTGCAATGGGACCTGGACTACCTGAATATGCTCTGGGATTCCATCAAGACAACCGCCAAGGAAAAACCCGGTCCGTTCCTTATTTACCAGGAAAGTGAAGTCATCATCAGGGCGATCCGTGATTACCTCAGGAGTGATATTGCCGAGATATGGATTGACGACAATGACATCTTCCACCGGGCACGTGACTTCATGCAGCAAGTCATGCCCCATAATCTGCAAAAACTGAAACTGTATTCAGGCAGCGATCCTTTATTCAGCCGCTACCAGATCGAGGGGCAGATTGAAACCGCCTTTGCCCGCGAGGTTCAACTCCCGTCAGGAGGGGTGCTTATAATTGATCATACAGAGGCGCTCACGTCAATCGACATTAACTCGGCGCGTGCCACCAAGGGCGAGGATATAGAAGAGACGGCGTTTAATACAAACCTGGAAGCGGCCGATGAAATTGCCCGGCAATTACGCCTGCGCGACCTCGGTGGCCTGTTTGTCATAGACTTCATTGATATGACCAATAACCGGAACCAGCGTGAAGTAGAGAGTCGCCTGAGGGACGGACTGAAGGTGGATCGAGCCAGGGTGCAAACGGGGCGTATTTCCCGTTTCGGCCTGCTGGAAATGTCGCGCCAGCGATTGCGGCCGTCACTTGGAGAATCGAGCCATATTCCATGCCCGCGCTGTGACGGGCAGGGAACCATCCGTGGGATAAATTCCCTGTCACTCTCGGTATTGAGGATCATTCAGGAAGAGGCTATGAAGGAGCTGACTGCCAAAGTGGTGGCTCAATTGCCGGTTGAAGCCGCCACATTTTTACTGAACGAAAAACGCCAGGCCATACGCGAGATAGAGCAACGGCTGGACGTGGGAATCATCATCAGTCCCAATCCCATGATGGAAACGCCCCAATACCTGGTGCAACGCATCAATCTGTCCGAGTCCTCTTCGGATTCATCCCGGAAAGAGAGCTACAAATTTGCTGAGACAAAACAGGACAATGCCAGCCAACCCGTATCCAGTGACAGCCGTAAAACACCGGAAAAACCTGCATTGACGCAAATCATGCCGGACAGGCCCGCTCCTTCGACAAAACACGACAAGGAGAAAGGCCTGATGAGCAGGTTGTTCGGCGGGTTATTCGGTAACAATGTCGAGGTCACGGAAAAGCAGGAACCGCCTTCAAAGCCAAGGAAACCCCAGACCTCGCGCAACAGAAGCAGGAGCAGGCCTTCCGGAAACAATGCCGGCCGGCAACAACAGCGCAGGGGTTCCAGAAGAAACGAAAACTCGTCCGGCAACAGTCAACGCAGACAGGGTAATCGCGACCAGGGGGGCACTGACAACAGGCAATCCCGTTCTGCTTCCAGGAACAGGAACACACGCGAAAAAAAACAGGCAAGTGAACCTGCTGAAACCGGCGTTTCCCCCGGGCGGGCATCGGAAAAAAAGGAAGCACCCGCCGGCGCCTCACCAGAAGAATAACTGTTAACAGCTTTGTGCAGTTGCTGTCATGAGTGACCCCTGGCAAGACAATGCCGATAAGACTGACCCCGGCTTCGAACAGGTCCTGGTAAACCGGATTGCCCGGGAATTCCTTGCCGAACAACGACGCGCCAGGCGCTGGAACATCGCATTCAGACTGTTCATTGCCTTAGCCGTATCGACTTTCCTGGCAGTTTACCTGATTGGCAAAACCGACATTTCTCCGGCCACTCTGAAAACAGGCAAACATACGGCACTGATCGACATACAGGGCATTATTGCTCCCGGTGAACTGGCCGGGGCTGATTACGTGACGGCCAGCTTGCGGGCCGCCTACGAAGACAGCAATACTGCAGGTATTATTATCCGCATCAATAGTCCCGGCGGAAGCCCGGTACAGGCCGGCCATGTCAATGATGAGATAAATCGTCTGAAAAACGAACATCCGGACATCCCTGTTTTTGCGGTGATAGGCGATCTGTGTGCATCCGGCGGTTATTATATCGCTGTTGCTACTGACAGAATCTATGCCGACAAGGCCAGCCTGGTCGGCTCAATCGGCGTTATTGCGGCGGGTTTCGGGTTTGTCGATGCGCTGAACAAACTGGGAATAGAGCGTCGTATTTACCATGCGGGCGACAACAAGGCCTTTATGGACCCGTTTTCACCGCAACGTGGTGAAGACCTGGAACATCTCGATCAACTCTTGAACGATATTTATCAACAATTTGTAGACACCGTCAAGGAAGGCCGCGGAGAACGTCTCGTCGATGATGACAGGATTTTCTCCGGGTTGATATGGACGGGCGAGCAATCCATTGGACTGGGCCTGGTGGACGAACTGGGTAACACCGATTATGTCGCCCGGGAAGTTATCGGCGCTGAAGAAATCGTGGACTTTACTTACCAGGAGAGCTTTCTTGATCAATTCTCACGCGGTCTGGACGCGTTCTTCAACAACCGTACAAACTACGGGATAGGCCAAAATATATTTTGAATAAACAATTAGATAACAATGTAATATAAAGTGTTTTATTAAGGAATGACATAACCTTCATTGCGCAACATTCTTTGCAGGCTTATCAAGGGAAGTCCCAACAAGGCAGTGTTGTCATCACTGCTTATCCTGTCAACCAGAGTAATGCCGGCGGTTTCCGATTTGAAACTCCCCGCACAGTCGTATGGTTTATCCCAATCCAGGTACCTGTGGATCCCGGCATCGGTCAGTACTCTGAAATGGACTTCTACAGTCGTCATGTCAAGTTGACGGTGTCCTGTCCTGCTGTTGACGAGACATACACCGGTCAGAAAATCCACGACCTGTCCCGACATTATCCTGAGTTGTCTCACTGCGCCTGCATGGTCTTCGGGTTTATTAAGGATTTGCCCGTTTACCGCAGCGACCTCGTCTGCTCCGATAACCAGCGCGTCCGGGTAACTCCCAGCCACTTTCAGGGCCTTGGCCAAAGCCAGGCGTTTGACTAAAGCTGCCGGCGTTTCATCACCCATGATGCTTTCATCAATATTCGCTGGTTGGCTGCGGAAAGGAAGTCGCAACCGTTCCATCAATGCAATGCGGTGTACCGATGAAGAAGCCAGAATTAGTTCCGTAGCTGCAGCCATTTATACATGATGATCTGTAATCTGCTGTTTAGTCAACAGGGAAGCTCTGAACAAGTCCATCCTGGACTTGCCAGAGCACGCACAACAAAAATGCGATTTTTGTTGTGCTCGCAAATTCAATGACTTATCGTCATTAAATTTGGCGATACATCCATGTATCGCATGGAAACTCTGATTTAATCAGAGTTTCCATAGTTTGACAGTACATTCTGCAATCGCTAAACTTCCGTTTCTGATGTCGTCGGACCTGCCTCAATACATCACTCCCGAGCGCCTTGCAATTGAAGGCGTTCATCTGGAAGGGGAGGTAGGATTGAACGAAATGGCGCGTCTTGCAAAGTTACTGGCAGATAACCGGGGCATGGTTAACCTGAAACTGGTTTTTGGTCGCAACGAGAACGGATTGACATGTATTACCGGCAGTTATGAAACGGAATTGCAGTTGACTTGCCAGCGCTGCCTTGAACCCGTAACGGTAAAACTCGCGGAGACGATTAACGTCGGGATAACTTTTGCAGGATCGGCAAATAAACTGCCTGCTTCAGTAGAACCACTGGTGCTGATGCAGGATACCATTTTACTGGCAGATTTTATTGAAGAGGAAATTTTACTGGACTTGCCGCTTTCACCCATGCACGACTTGCAGGAATGTGCTGCAGGAGAGCAGTTCATGCAGCGCGACAACACCGCTTCAAGCCCGTTTCATGTACTGGAAAAGTTAAAGTCCGGATAACCAGGAGAACCTGACATGGCTGTACAGCAAAGAAAGAAATCGACCTCAAAACGTGATTCCCGGCGTGCTCACGACTCGCTGAAGTCCCCCAGTTTGTCGATTGAACCTACCACAGGTGAAGTGCACAGGCGCCACCATGTCAGCCCTGACGGGTATTATCGGGGGGAAAAAGTGCTGAATACCGAGGACGAGGATGAATAGATGTCGCCATTTGAGGTCGTTATTGATCTGAAATGGGATACCGTATTGCGCTTGATGCCATGGGAGGGGACCATGGGCCCGGCGAGATTGTCCCCGCAGCGATACACGCACTGAAAAAACACCGGGATCTCGAACTTCTTCTGGTGGGACTGGAAGATATAATCAAACCAAGGCTGGCCCACCTGAACCATGAACTGGCTGTCCGCATCCAGGTGCTTCATGCGCCTGAAGTCGTAACAATGGATGAAGCGCCTTCCTCAGCGCTGCGTAACAAAAAAAACTCATCCATGCGATTCGCCATCGAACAGGTGAAGAAGGGACAGGCGCAGGCCTGCGTCAGCGCAGGCAACACCGGCGCCTTGATGGCAATTTCACGCTATATTCTCAAGATGTTGCCTGGTATAGACAGGCCTGCCATATGCACTATCATACCGGGTATTAACAGTCACACCCACATTCTTGACCTTGGCGCAAACGTTGATTCCAGTCCGGAACAATTATTCCAGTTTGCGGTTATGGGGGCGGAGTTGACCGGGGCTGTTGAAAATATCCGGGCGCCTAAAGTGGCTCTGCTGAACGTAGGAACCGAGGAAAACAAGGGCAATGATCGCGTGAAAAAGGCAAAAATCCTGTTGGACAGGAGTCATATCAATTTCATCGGGTTTGTTGAAGGCAACCATATTTATTCCGGTGATGCGGATGTGATTGTGTGTGATGGTTTTGTCGGTAATATCGCGCTGAAGGCCAGTGAGGGCGTAGTCGAATTTTTCCTGCATCACGTTACTGACGGCTTTCAACAGAACCTCTACAGTAAACTGGCTGCGCTCGTTTCAAAGCCGATTCTCGAGTCCATTCACAGGAAAACAGACCCCAGACGCCATAACGGCGCCAGTCTGCTGGGGTTACGCGGAATCGTTATCAAAAGCCACGGCAGTGCAGATCGGCTGTCTTTTGCTCACGCAATTGAAGAAGCAATGCTTGAGGTCGAGAAAAACATACCTGCGCGTATTACATCCCGGCTGGAAGTGCTGTTAACTAGTACTCTTTCCAGGTGATATTGCCATGTTCAGAGCAAAGCAGAGGCTTCAAGACAAGGCGCAGTCCGCAGAGAATGGCGCGCCCTTGTCAAGGACTGCAACGCAGTATTGGAGCCTCTGCTTTGCTCCCTGCGGG
>JAPPLI010000160.1 GCA_028819495.1 Gammaproteobacteria bacterium
TATAACAGTTGACCGGGACGAGGATGGGGTATGGATTGTTGAATGTCCTGCCATTGGCTGGCGCGGTTGAACACCAACAGGAGAAATAGCGTATGAAAGAAATTGAGAGACATTTCAGAACAAGTGATTTGGGGGTAAAACCAACCTATTACGAGCGAAGAATATGTAATTATCCGTCTGAAATAGACCTGTTGAGAGAAAGTCTGGAGAGAGGAGACCTTGAGGCCGTGATGGGTGCCCGTGGATTGTCCCTGCCTCGTGGCATGGGTGGCATCAGCCCTGCGCCCGGCGAGATCGGTCTTGATGGCCCCATAGCCTATGGCGACAAAGAAGTGGTGGTAACGCAACTGTTGTCCGAGCCGTGCCTTGAGTACCTGGCGCTCTTTATCGAGGGAATGGAAAAGTTCCCGTTCCATTTGGAATACTTCGACGGGAAAAAGATCTACGGGGCAGTGGCGTACCTTAATGAGAACGAGACCATGCGAACACACGCGCAACAGCAGGGATTGTTCGTCATCCGCGCCACGGACGACAGTATCAGCATCATCAATGATGAGGAGTTTGTGCCGCGAGTGTTTCCTTCCACAAAGCCAGTTCTTTCTTGAATTCCTTTTCTTCCGGGCGCAGTTCCATAGCGCGTTCGCAGGTGGGTAATTCGGGACACCCATGTTTTAATATGGGACACCCATTAATTTTTATGTTATCGCTCAGGAGGGCGCTGTTTTGGGACATCCATTATTTCCGAGGCACCAAAAATATTTTTATGGGTGTCCCGGAATTGCTACTGCCTGAATAAAGGACGCTTACGGTGTGTTCTCCTCTTGGTCCGACAACGGGCGCAAGCTGGGGGTCTTCCAATGGATAATATTCACGCGGCCCCAGTCTCTCCGGGGTAAGATACGTAAGTCCGAGCAGGCAATTGATCAATATGTGAGCATTTTGAGGCGCCGACTCAGGCAGCAGGTGGTGCAACTTCTTCGGGTCCTCTTCCTCAAAAACCTCAATGCCACTGACTCCGACGTGTTTTACCTCCATCGACATTTCGTCCGGTTTTCCTGTGAACTCCCATCGGTAATGTGCTGTGTAGTCCTGCAGAGCAATCTCGCAGGAGTGACGCCCGTACACTTTGTCGATGACGTCTACTACGGTGCCAAGCCGGACTACGGCGCCGTTGAGCATAAGACGCGCCGACCATTCATGTTCCCGCATCGTCTGGTGCAGCAGCGCCAGGGCCTGGATTATCGACGACTTGCCGGAGGCGTTGGCGCCGGTGGGCAGGGTCAGAGGGGTTAACGGCAGCTTCAATAATTCGAAGCATTTGAAATATTGCAGGTCTATCCCTGTAAGCATGTTGAATCTCCTTAGGAAGAATTTGAATCTGAGTCAGCGACGAGGTCGGCTGTGAAACCCATTGTTTGAGGGCCGGGAATATTCTCGAAAATATCCCGCGTCATTCTGAACCGGGTTTTTACCCTTCTGGTATCGTTTGTGCCAACAGAAATTGCGTTGTGGAATTCCTCGTCATGAAACAGACCACGGATAGCCTCGCGAAGGCGTTCTGCGCAGGCGCTTACTCTTGCTTCAGGGTAACGGGACAGGCCCGTGGACATAACGTCCCAAAGCGATGCATTGACAACGCTTCGCCACTGCCCTTCCGACGTATGCTTCCTGAAAGCCTGTCGCCTGAATAACAAACTTTCATGAGCAGAGGTCTGCGCGCCCCGACAATATGTAACTCCGTACGGATTGGTGGGGTCAGAGTAAAATTTCTGGCGAAATTCTTACTCTGACCCCGGAATTTACACAGCAAATAGTTATTGGCCAGGCTCCTGCGTAATTCTTCGGATAGCCGGGCCAGCCCGGTTACCTCCATCCTATTCATGTGACGCAGGCATTCCGCGAGAAAGACATCCATGTCGCCACGGTACTTATCCAGCCCGAGTAGCTGGAAGGCGCAGAAGCGGTTGACAAATTCCCGGTCGCGCATGATTTTCGTGTTCAGACTCCAGCCTGTCGCCTTCAGGAATATATCGGATTTTGCCTCATCCTTGAGAAAGCGGGTCGCAGGCCCCATGAACAAACTGTTGCGCATTTGTTGTGGTTTGAGCGGAACACCACTGTTGACTCTATCAAAGATATCCAGGCGCGCGCGGTCCGGCGCTTTGAAGTCGATGATGTAGAAAATAAGATTGCAGTCTTCGATGCGATTCTGGAATTTGGGTTCCAGGTCTGTGAACCTTTTGCCATTCAGGTCAGCGCGGTCGGGGAGGCGTAGTCTCAGTCCGTCTGATATGAAGTTCCGGAATGTCGCCAGGCGTTGCAGGCCGTCTACTACTATCATCCGCCCTTTCCGATCCTCCGCCAGGTAGAAGACCGGCAGGGGAATCCGCATAAGCACGGATTCGATCAGTTTGCTTTGCTTGTCCTCCGGCCAGATGAAATCGCGCTGGAATTCAGGGTCCATTACGTAAGTGCCTTTGTCGGTCCGCCGTATAACGTCGAAAACAGTTCGGGTTTCATGCCGGATCAAGAGCGCATCAATGGGGTAATCCCCCCAGGAGCCGCCCTGAGTATCCAGTCCTTCAACGTCCTGTTCGTCAACAGGGGTATATGATTGTTGCGCTTCCATGGTCATTCTTACCGGGAGTTTTTAAATATATGTCACTGTTCAGTGCAATGGCATTCTGGCTCAAGAAGTACGGGCTATTCTACTCTGATATTAATTTTGAATGAAACCCCGGCATTCAAAAGTCTGGATTTCATCGGTGCGGCGTAAGAGACCAAATCAGGACACCCATAGAATTTTGTTGGGTGTCCTGTTTCTTTTTTGCTCCTGAAATTATGGGTGTCCTGTAATTACTGGTGGGGGTGTATTTCAATAAAACAGTTTTTTTGGCAGTCCGGATTGCCTGATCATCGAGGCAAGGTTACGTGGTTGGATATCCTCTCCTGGATGGCTATAGGCAACCGTTACCATACGGCGATTGCCCTTAACATATCCTTCAAACTGGTGATGCCGTGACTTCTGACGAAGCTC
>JAPPLI010000202.1 GCA_028819495.1 Gammaproteobacteria bacterium
GGGGAACGATATGGCTGTTGCCTTCCTCGACCAGGTCATCCTTGATGGAATTGCCGACGCCACTGACGGCCTGCCGGTCTTCCTGATCGAAATAGATTTCCTCCAGTTCCGTGTTCATTTCCACGAATGAGGTGCGCAGCCAGTTGTCAAACAATTCTGAGTTTTTGCTCATTGTTTGGAGGGGTACGAAGACAACGCTGCCCGGGGACTATCGGTTTACGGATGGCAGCGCGCAGGGTCCGGTTATCGGAGGCAGTTATATATCGGCCACACGACTGTCCCACACACTGGCAAGCTCATGCGCCAGGCCATCTGCGACGGAACCCCTGACCCCCGCCGGGTTGGCATCCTGCAAGTTGCGCAGGGATTCGGACGGCTGCCCCGTGCGCGGCTCCTCCCTCAGCACCATGCCGTACACCTCCTTGTGCGGGTGTTTGGCAAAAGCCACCAAGCGAAAGTCGGTACCGGGGCGAAAGACGAGCTCGCCGGTGCCGATTACCCCGGCCGGGTCGATGTCTATGTCCGGATATTCGCGGCTCTCTTTGAGATCGAGAATAGTGGAAATGTTCTTGCCGGTGCGTCCCAGGATCTGGAAACGCACCTCGCAGTCTTGATCTTGCGCCGCCTGGTTGCGTTTACCGTCCGCTTCGGTGTACTGTTTGGCATAGTTTGGAGAAACCGAGGTCGAGAGAAAAGCGGTAGAGGTAAACAGCGATCCGACGGAGTCGCGGAAACGCCCGATCGTTTCCTGTGAGGCCGTCGTGCCGCGATAGACAACACCCTGCTCGTCCGGGAGCTTCGCCAGGCCACTCTGTATGCCCTCATACTGTATTCTATCAGCAGGAGGCAGGCGGGAAGCGTCGCCGCGGTTTATGCCCAGACGCTTGTTGATTTTAGAGCTTTCGATGTACTTGTCGATCTGCTCCAACTCATTATCAGTCAGGCCCTGGCCGCGCGCTTCCAGTTTATGGTGGGCTTCAAGGAAATTCAGCTTCGCGTGCAGGATATCTCCTTGCTCGGAGTCAGGAGTACGAAACTTCTTTTTGCCGGGATGGTTGGGGTCCTCGATTTCATAGCGCTTTACTCGGTCCGACAGCAGGTGCGGCATAATCCCGTGCACCTCGGTTTCACTGATCCCGGACGGGTCAAATTTCATCGAATCCAGGTCATAGGCGTTCGCACGGGCGTCTGCCGCCGTTGCGGCAGAGTTGCTTCGGATACCCCGCGCAAACACTGCCGACCCGGACATATCCAGGTTGTGCTTCGTTGCCAGGTCCGCGAGCCGTTGGTGCTGGTCTGCCAACCTGTCCAGCAGGCTGCGCACCAACCCATCTCTATGCTCACTGAGTTGCCCGTTCTCGCTCAAGGCGGTGCGGATATCCATTACCTTGTATTGCATCAATGTCAATACTCGCTGCGTTGAGTTAAGCGCCGCAGTGACTTCAGCCCGCTTCTCGTGCCCTGGCGGCGCATTATTCAGTACAGCCAGCGACGTTTCGGCCTCGTCAATGGCAGTGTTGATCTCCTTGCAGGCGACGCCGACTGCATTGGTATCAGCCAAGGCGTTCAGAGACACGCCTCTGCTCAAGTCATTTTCGAAACCATCGAGCAAATTCCTGATCTCTTGCCGGGCAATTTCGTCTGCCTCTTCTGAGGTAAAGGGAGCTGTCCGCTCGGCGCTGGCCGTCATCAGCCGGTTGTAGATCTTCTCTGACAGGTTTGTTTTAGCCTGATCGGTAACCAGTTCCGACACGTCTTTCAGCGTGCCCAACCTGGATTTGTCGGCAGCGATTTCGGTAATTGCCGTATCCAGGTATTCATTCGTGGAATAATAGGTAGCGACGGTCCTGCTTTGTAGAACATGTTCCGGGCGGGCTGTATCCAAAGACGCCAGAACCTGCCTGACTTTGTACGATGAGAGCGGTTTTTTTGCTCGCATGTCACCAGCGAGCAATGCCTTCGCCCTGCCGAGTTCGGCCGCGTTGGCAGTGTGCTGGGTGTCGGCGATCGAGTCGATAAGCCGTCCGTATGCCTGTGTTATCTCATCGCGCTGCACTTTACGGCGCGTCACGTTCTTCCTGACCCAGACGACGCAACGGGAGCCGAAGGTATTTCTGAGATTGCCCAGTTCTCCATGCTGGCGCGTATTGACAAACACCAGCTTGTCTTCCTGCGACCGCGCAGCCTCCTGGAATGCCAGCAGGTCGTTCAACCGGGCTTCATTTAATGGATTTATCTTCATCTGTACCTTTGTCCTCCGGTAGCGTGCCAGTGCCGGACACGCCCTGCCAAACAAGGATCATTCGCAAGTCAGGAAGTCCATGAACACGAACAGTTCTGCATTCCGCAATGGGAAGCTTACACTGAAAGTATGCGGCGCATTCTACTAAATTACTGTGTTCATGTCAATCAGTATCTCAGGATCAGTATCTCAGGATGGCGGCAGCTCCCGCTAACCCGAATATCTCCATTCCAAGGTAATATTCAGACGTAGCTTATTGCATTCAGGTAACTACTCGCCCCTCCCCGCTAATTCTACCTGAATTTACCGGCAAGGAGTGCTTGATATCATAGTGTTGTGGCGCCAGCCCAGGTTTACTATCCAAAAAACAAATCATTACTCATCGGTTCGGGGGAGCATTTGTGTTGGGTAGTTTGGAAGCGAGTTCCTGTTTTATTCCAGCCAGGGCGTCGGCGCCGGCCAGGTTCTTCCATTCATGGGGATCATCATAATGATCATATAATTCTTCTGAACCATCCGACCAGCGCGTGTACCGGTAGCGTTCGTCCCGGACGCTGTGATTACGAAAGCCCGCAGTCGTCAGCGCAACATGTTTCCATGGGGCGCGGCTGTCTTCAAGCAGAGGGACAAGGCTGTTGCCTTCAACATGTGAGGGCACATTCAGGCCGGCGAGTTCAGCCAGTGTGGGATAGATATCCATCAGCGAGACCGGTCGATTGGTGTGAGAAGCAGGGGTTGTAATACCTGGAGCGACAATAATGAAGGGGATACGCGTAGCTTCTTCCC
>JAPPLI010000104.1 GCA_028819495.1 Gammaproteobacteria bacterium
ATCTCATGGAGTTCAACTCATCGTGGACGGAGGCCGGGGACACGGAAGCCAACATCGCCTGGACCCGCAAAGTGTGGAACGACATGGCGGCCCGATTCTCTTCCGGCAATAGCGGTTACCTCAACATGACCTGCTACAATGAACATGGCGAAGGCCTGGTCAAGGAAACCTACGGTGTAAATTACCGGCGCCTGCGCGAGGTCAAGCGGCGATACGATCCCGATAACCTGTTCCGGTTGAACGCCAACATACTGCCGGCATAGCGCCGTTCAGTTCAGGTGACCCTATACCCTTTTTTGAACTAAGAACAGCCTGGAAACAGGTGCCGATGGCCGGAGTCGAAACTATAATGTAACTTATTGTTTCTATTGGAATAGAAAGTGGAGCATGTTGTCTATCCCAGCATTTTTTTCAACATTATTTTTGGCCTGAATTCATAACAATACTGTTACATTTCCTTCTTCCAGCAACAGGACAATAACTTTCTGCAGATTTTTGTTCAGTTCATCCAGGATTTTTCCTTGAGAGTGTGCGCCCGTGAAACAGGGCGCATAGCATGCATATAACCCCGTTTCATAGTCAGACAACATTCAGATACCTGCTTTTTCAAATAATTCCAACTCGTTACCGTCGGGGTCCAGCACATATATTGCTTTGCCATACGGACCAGGTCCCAGTTCTCCCCTGGGAAATTCGGCACCAGTTTTCTTCAACTTTTCATACAAGGCTTCAACATTCCTGACTTCAAAAGCCAGGTGGTCCATTTGCTTCATGTCCCCGGGTCCTCCGGCAGTCAATCCGAGCCCTTCCATGGTTGCGATAAACGGACGCCCATCAGGGAGTGGTTTGGCATCGACCCGCTGGGTAAAACCCAGAGTATTCAGGTAAAAATCCATCGATTTTTCCAGGTCGCTCACCATGAGGAGCAGATGATGTACATAAACGGGTCGTGGTAGCAGTTGCCTATCCACCCAATTCAGGAAGTCAGCAGAATCACAGGTAATTCCCAGGTAATGGCGCCAGACATTTTTTGCGTTTTCCTCCCACTCGGGATTGACGCCCGAAATACAGTCTTCTATCCCTACCACGTCGAAATCGCGCAAGTATGCCTCCCGGATTGTAGTCTCAACACAAGCATTCGTCGTCAATCCGGTGATAAACAATGTCTCAACACCGAGTTGCTCCAATACGACCTGTAAGCGCGTTTCATAAAATCCGCCAAAACGGTGCTTTCGAATTACGTAGGTCGGATCATTAATCAGGTCCTTCAAGTCATCCACTATCTCCGCGTCCCAGGTACCCGCCAAAGCAGACACACCCTTTCTTTTTGAGGTATGGGAAGGAAGATGCTTACGGGCACGCCGGTAGTCCGTCTCAAAATGTTCCTGTACGGTCCAAAGCACGGGCAGATCCACTTCATGACAGCGTTCAATGACGGTCCTCAGCGGTTTGATAACGATACTCAAGTGATCGGTATCAAGTCCGGATTTACCCAGTGTGCCTTCCTTGTGGCAAAAAGCATTTTGTAAATCGATGACGATTAGCGCAGATTTTCTGAGATCCAAGAGTTCAAGTGACATGTTCAGCTCTCCTTCCTGTCCAAACCGAGAACACCTGCTCGCGCCCAGTCATCTAATTCATATTCCTGGATGATGACATGAAGGCCATCCGGTTTTGCATCCGCGTGTTCAATCATTGCATCGGTAATCGCTTTTGTTAATTTTCGTTTTTGATCAACTGTCCGGCCTTTCCACATCTGAACAGTAACTACAGGCATACTTAACCCTCCAATAACAATTAATTTCCGGTGTCATACAGCGTCGTAGTGGTCGGTACATCTTCATTTTTGAGGCCGGCTCGCTCAACGGCAGCCGCAGCGAGTTCACGCGCCCTGCATCTTATTTCCCGTTCATCAATGCCTGCGACCTTGCCGTCTCTGTATAAGGCTTTGCCGTTCACCCAGGTTTCCTTTACGCTGGCGGTCGATGCGGAAAACACCAGGGCCTGCAATGGGTCGTGAAACGGAGTCCATTCAACGTGATCAAGATCGAACAGGATAAAGTCAGCCTTTTTCCCAATTTCGAGAGAACCTATTTCATCATCCCACATCAAAGTTTTGGCCCCTTCTATCGTCGCAGCGCGCAATGCCTGGCGCACCGTCAAAATATCCGCTTGCATACGCGCATCCTTGAACATCCCCGCTACCAAGAACATCTGTCTCATCATGTTCATATTCCCGGCTGCGGAAACACCATCGGTTCCCAAGCCAACCGTAACACCGGCAGTAATCAGTTCCGGATATTTGCCGATAGATGTAGCACCCTTGCCTAACTTGAAAGAGGAAGAAGGACAAAATGCCACTTTCGTACCATAACCTCTCAGTGTTCCTACCTCCTCATCACTTACGGCAGCGCCATGGGCGATAACCAGATTGTTACCCAGACCGCCAGCCTGCTCTATACGAGTAATCGGCCAGATTCCGTATTTTTTTTCACACACCCTTGCCTCTTCAATGCTGGTGGCCAAGTGATAGGTCGTGCCAACTTCCAGTTTTTCAGCAAGCTTTCTGGCGCCAACGTGCAATTCCAGGGTACACGGTTCCTTGCCCTCGATATTCACCCAGCAGCGAACTCGGCCATCCAATGCGCCATGATAGATTTCTACACATTTTTGCAATTCATGCAGAGCCGTTTTCGCATTCGAAAAGAAATGATGACGAACCATTTCGCTTGTCCAGCCTCTGGGCATGACGTCCGGCGGATTATCGGCGGCGTGGCGCCCGGTAATACCACGGATACCCGTTTTTTCCATTGCCTTTACGGTAATGCCTGGGTCATATTGTGAACCCATGTCAAGAAAACAGGTAGTGCCGCTACGCAGCATTTCGGTTGTTCCTAACAGGACTCCCCAGTACTCATCCTCCTCGCTGATATGCGCATAAAATGGTTTCGCCCAGTGGAACACCCAGGCGCGTGTATTGAGATTATCCGGAAATACCGCCCTTGACAGGGTTTCTGATAAATGTACGTGAGCATCGACAAAACCCGGACACATCCCATTGAGAGTTCCGTCCTTGATCAGGTCAAACCCTTCACGAGAATGCCTTTGTGAGACATGGGAGGTCGGACCCAGATCAATAATCCTGTCATCTTTGATAACGACTGCAGCATCACGTATTACGTTGTCGTCATTATCCACAGTCAGGATGAAGTCGAGATGTTCGATGAGCGTTTTCATTGGACCGTGAGCAACGAATCCGTATCGGCGTAATCGGATAAAAGTTCCGCTCCGGTGTCGGTGACGAGGACAATATCCTTATTTTGCATCCCGAAACCATGACCGGTGTTATAGACCAGTGGTTCTATCCCAAATACCATGCCCGCCTCCAACGGCACATCGGAATACATCCCCAGGTACGGCTCTTCGTGCAAACACAATCCGATTCCGTGGCCAACAAATTTTATCGGCGGTAAGTCCAATTTTGCCAGGTGGCCGATGAATGCCTCGTAGATTTTTTTTGAACTGGCGCCGGGTTTGATCATGTCCAGTACCAGGTATTTGCACTCCACAAGGTTTTTCCAGATTTCTTCTGCGTGTGCCGGAGCAAATTGTACACGGGCAGTCCGGCAAACGCCGGCATGGTAGCCGTTTATGACAGGAAATATCTCTACCCGGCAGATATCGCCCAGCTCCAGCCTGCGCATGGAGGGTCCGACATTAGGGTAGACACTCCTGGGGCCGGTGGCAACTATCATGAGTTTGAAGTCATCTGCGCCCAAGGCATATATATTCCTGGTAAGTCCTGCCGCGATATCCATTTCGGTACAACCGGCACTTACTTCATTCAAAGCCTTGCATATCGATTCATCAGCGATCCGGGACAGACGCCGCATCAATTCTATTTCATCCGGGGTCTTGATTTGCCGCAACCTGTCCATGCAGGCATCGGCCGCAACAAAACGGGTCCCGGGTAACGCATGACATAAGGCATTGTAGTCATTAGCGAATATGTAATTCATCTCCGTCCCGATTATTGCGCCCTCCAATCCCAGGTCACGTAACAATTCAGCAAGCACCTGCATGGGTTTATCGGTAAATTCACCCCACACCCTTACGTCAGCACCGTCAACCCGGCTTGTGACCGTAGTTTCTTCCATATCCACCGCCAGGTATGCACATCTACCGTCGGCTGTGATGACCACGGCAGCATGTCGCCAGCGCATCAAAGGCTGGGAAGGGACGACAAAACCGGACACGTATGCAAAATTTTCGGGAGAGAGACAAATAAGGCCGTCCAAACCGGATTCTTCCATGACCGTCGTCAATCTTTTTACTATTTCGTTGCGCATATTTCTTGCATTTGCTCTCTCAGCCATCAGAGCGCATTCTTCTGGAGATTTGTAAGATTATAGAGGATGATCGAACTTTGTGATCACAATTTACACAATAAACATAAAGCACCGTAACAAGCTTCGCAGAAACGATCAATGCAGCGATTGCTGGTGTAGTCTGAATGGTTCCCCCTCACGGATAATAATTCTTTCACCAGGTCGCCTTGACAGGATGTCATCAAAATTTTGCCCCTTCACAAGTACCATATCGGCACTGTCGTTCACGGCCGGTTCGACTCTGCCGTCGCACAAGGTTTTTACCAAATCTCCGGTTGCATCAAGCTGTGCCGATAACATTGCTATATAGGCTATATCCAGTAAGTCCGCATCGCCATAGGGATAAAATGCATCGCAAACGTTATCGCTGGCAAAACGCACTGCAATTCCGGCATTGAGCATCTCGTGCACGCAGGTCAAACCCCGCCGCTCCGGCGTGCCCTGCCCGCGATCCTGCAGATAAAGATTTGTGGTGGGCAACGCCACTACTTCAATCTGCGCCTGTGCCAGTTTCTCTATAATCCTGTTGCGCGTCTCCGGTTCAAGTACAGACAGGACACAACCATGACTAAGGGTTATTCGTCCCTGGCAGCCATTACTGATGGTTGCGTCTGCCAGGTAATCAATTGATGCCCGATCAGGAATAAGGTGTTCGTCCTGATGCAGGTCAACAGCTACATCTTGCTCAATCGCCAACTCGATAACGGCATCAATCGACCGCCCTGGTTCGGGATAGAGAGCCGGCGCTGCACCGATGAGATCTGCGCCTCGCGCCACTCCTTCCCGGATCATTGATTTTCCATCGGCACTGGCAGGGTCAAGTCGCGAAGATGCAAAGGCAACGACCTCTATGTCCATCTCTCCAGCCATGGTTGCTTTAGCGTCCAAAGTGCCTTGCACTGCATTAAACCGGGTATGACGATCGATATCAGCATGAGTCCTGATGCCGGTGGTGCCATGGGAATAGGCTCGTTGAAACAGCTGCCGGGCATGGAAGCAGTATTGTTCAGCGTTAAAGTTCTTGAGTAATTCTGCTGTCAAGGCAATGGCGCCTTGAAATGAATCAGGTTTGAGCCCCGCCAGCGTGAAAGCCCTGTTGGCGTGAACGTGCTTATCTACCAGGGGGGGGAGGCAAATCCATTCAGCCGGTGCGGCAAGTTTCTTTATTCCTGATATTTTGCTGTCGGTGATGGCGATCTCCAGGGCCTGGTTTGAACAGGCAAAAGCAACATTGCGCACGACGATATTTCCACTTCCGAACGTGCTGACAGGGTTATCGACGGCAGCCACTTTCAACATCCGGGACGCGTGATACAGCTACCGCGTCCGTACTGGTCCTCATTCACTTCCCCGTTTTCATAAACGACACGGCCGTTGGAAACTGTCATGACAGGCCAACCTTTCAACCTCATTCCTTCGTAGATACAGGTACCATGGCCTTCATGGGTGACCAGGCGTTCTTCGTCCAGATCCACCAATACCAGGTCAGCGTCAGTGCCCGGTTCCAGAGAGCCCTTACGAGGATAAAATCCAAAGCGTTTTGCAGGTCCGTAGGAATTTACGCTTACTAGTTGCTGTAACGTTAATCCGCGCCGAATTACTCCATGGGTGATTAGCAACGGCAATTCCCAGGGAAAACTGACGACGCCGGGAAACTCTGTCCACAGGTCTTCGCCTTTCTTCGGCAGGAAAGGTACGTGATCGCTGCCGATGGAATTTATCTTGTTCGCCAGCATACCCCTCCACAACCATTCCTTTTGTTCTTCATCCCGCAGAGGTGGTGAAATTTTGGCCGTCATATCCAGGTCTTCATCGTAACAGGTGCGCGTCAGATAATGCGGGCAGGTTTCCACGGTCACATCCACCCCTCTTGCCCGTGCATCCATGGCCAGGTCCGGACCTGCGCCCACTGAGGTATGTACCAGTTGCAGGGAACAACCGGTACGTTCCGCCAGGAAGATCATACGTTTGATGGTCTCCACTTCACAGAATGCGGGGCGTGATTCCGTATAGGCGCCCAGATCCTGGCGCCCGGATGCAATCATGTCTTTCTTCACCCATGAAGCAATGGTGGTGTTTTCACAATGTACCGACACAACGCCTCTCGGCAGCCCGGCCACCTGTAACATGGTGGCATACACCCAGCCGTCATTGGCCGGTACAATACCTATCGGATTATCCGGCTCGTAGCCGAAATACAGTTTAAAAGACTGCACTCCCGTATGTTCGACTATCTTCGGAATTTCATGAATGTGTTCTTCTCTCTGTATGCCGAAATGAAAACCGAAATCGATGCAGACATTTTCCTCACCGATACTGCGACGCTCATCGTAAAACGGCAGATAGGATTCTTTCTTATTACGGATATATAAAAAAATGGTGGAAATCCCTCCCCGCGCCGCCTGTGCCGTCTCCGTGCGCATGTCTTCATCATAGGGATACGCTACCCCCAGGTGACAATGAGTATCTATAACACCAGGAAACAAACACCGGCCTTCCGCATCGACCACGCGCTTAGCCTGCGGCAGGGCATCATCGGTGCCGGTCATGAGTATCTTGCCATCTGTAACAGCAACACCGCCAAAGAATTCACCGGTGTGGTCAACAACCCGGGCATTACGAATAGTGAGATCAGCTTTCATTACCCTTGTCCCTCCAGCAAGCCGCTGATGATCTTGAAAATACCTGTCCATTGACTGCCGCCTACCGTGACAGGCGCCCGGCGCCCCAATGCCCGGGCCCATAACGCTTTGCGGCCGGTACTTCCTGCATAATCCAGATCAACGCCTCCCGGTGGCGCGGATAAATCCATGACCAGGGCAGTTTCGGGCAATTCATCAATGATTTGTCTTGTCACGACGGGTGCGGGAACGGTTGACATGAGCATATCAAAACCGGATGCTGCTTCGGCCAATCGGTCTAAAGGTAATCCTTCAGCGCCAAGTGTATAAGCCGCGGCGCGTTGTACCGGGTTGCGCGCCGCAACCGTCACATGCGCACCCAGGGCGACTAAAGAACGCGTCAATACTGATCCGATATTACCCTGGCCCACCACGCAGATATTTGAATTGTGAATGGTGATGGCGGTGTTTTCGATAATGATCCTGATTGCCGCTTCGACAATGGCCGGGGCGCGTAACAGCATGAGTTCCTGATCGTGTTCGTATTCATGAATACCTATGCCAAGCCTGTGTGCCGCGTTCTTCAGTCCTTCGTCCGCCTTGCCCAGAATAATGTGTGCGCCGTCCGCCATGACTGAGAGCAAGTCTTCCCTGGGAATTATTTTTTCATCAGCAAAAATACTTCCGTCCATTGCAATGCCCGGTATGGGCATCAGGCAAAAATCAGCATCCCGCAAACAATCTTTTGCAGTCGTTGCTAATGTCGCCCCCGCTACCCTGGTATCGGGCCAGGGAAAACCATAAACCGTCACGGATGCACCGGTTGTGGCTGCCAGACGTGCGATTTCCTGTTCACGAGCATCGCCGCCAAGTATGGCTATTTTGAGCGATTTCCATTTTTCAGAATTATTATCACCGGGCATGGTTTTTATCCAGATAAGGGTTGTCAGTTGTTTGTAACCAGACTGAGCAATTCATCTTTATTCAATCCATCAATACCCATAACCGAGGCAGAGCGACCCTCGATTGTTTTAGCGCCACCCACCAACAGTTCCGCCAGCTTCATCAATGACCCGGCGACCGGAGCATCCACCCCCGCAATTCCGGCAAAAGCGAGAAAAGGTTTTATCCCATACCAGAAGTCTTCACGGTAGTATCGATGCGCCAGGGAATCCGGCGCCTTGATTTTACTGTTGGCTTCACCACCACGGATCGCAGATGCCAGCCCCGCAGAGTTGTCCGCATCGCTTTCAATAGTGCCAATGGATTGCATTTCAGTAAACAGATCAGGCAATTTGTGTCCATAAGCCTTGGCAACAGCAAGGCGCTCACCGTCAAGTGCCGCCATTATGCGCCCCACGCCATCCGGCAGTCCTTGCACATAAAACGTGAAATCACCTTTGCATGTTTCCACCCAGGCCGCACCCAGTATGGCTCCGGGAGGATGCAGGACCATGTTGACGTTTGCCAGACCGGTAGCGATCACATTGTCGGCTGTTTCCGCTACGGGATAGAGGTCTTTTGCCCTTGTCTGTGCAACTTCACCACCCGGCATTGCTGCCACCCAGACATGTTTTGCCGCACCCGTGATCCATACCGTATCAGGCTGCGGTTTTCTCGCGACATATGTCAGCGTGGAAAACTCGGCTGTGGGAGGCGGTGAAATGTTATGGCGATGAAAGGCCGCAACGAATTCCAGGGCGCCACCGGTATGTCCCGGGTTCAAAACCACGGGTATCGTGTTAGCGCCGAGTTCGGCCAATGCATCGGCAATGTGGGTGTGCGCCAAGGTAGGCAGGCAGATCAGAATAATATCTACACCTTCAATGGCGTCGGCCAAATTTGATGTAATCAGGTGCGGCGCAGCTATGCTCTGGCCAAAGACGCCGGTGTATTTGATACCTCCTGCCCGCTGAAAAGGCAGCAGGGTTTCAGCGGAACGGTTCCACAATCGTGTCTTGAAACCCCGCTGACAGAGTTCCACGACAGCAGAAACGCCACCATTGCCGGCCCCCAGTATGGCAACGATCATGACGCGGCGTATCTTTTTATTTTATCCGTATCCACTTCAATACCAAGGCCGGGACCTTCCGGCACCAGCACACAACCGTCTTCAAATTTAAGGGGTTCGGTAATGAGATCGTCCAGATAATAAATACCGGCTACTGATGGCCCCGGGGCGCCTTCGGGCTTGGATACGGGGGATACGCTGGGCAACATGGCGATCTTTGATGCGGCGCCCAGATGCAGGTTAGCCGCATTACCGATACCGGACTCTATAGAGCCTCCTATATCGCTGTACATCCCCAGAGCGCAGGCAATATCCGCCTGTTGCTTGGCCCGGTACAAGCCTCCCGGTTTAGTCACGTAACAGGAAAAGCAGGAAGCGGCCTTGAGTTCATGAAGTTCCAGAATATCGTGGACAGTCCAGGCGGATTCATCGGCCATCACCGGGCAGTCAATGCGTTCGGCGACAAATGCCAGTTGTTTGTTATCCATCAGTGGTTGTTCACAGAGCAGGATATTGTATTCTTCCTGGCGCCGGGTCACGTTGATTGCCTCCCAGACGTTGTTATAGCCTTCATTGCCGTCCACCCTGATCTTGACGTCATCTCCCAATCGGTCGCGCAATCTCCTGACCACATCGACATCACGGTCCGGATCAAGACCGGTCTTGCATTTCAGCGTTTTCGCACCCTCTTCGACTGCCGTAACCGCTTCATCGACACATTTTTCCACCGGCATGATACCAAGTGAGTGCGCCACTTCGATCCGGTCGCGGAATTGTCCCCCCAGCAGCCGGTAAACCGGAACATTTGCCGCTTTCCCGGCTATGTCATAACATGCCATGTCCAGGGCTGCCTTGGCGTAAGGATTACCCTTTACAACCTTATCCATAGTATCGTGAATAACTGCAATGTCGCGCGGGTCCAGACCCTCGATGGCCTGAATCAGGTGATCAGCAATAACATGCTGGACAGTCTTTGGAGATTCACCGTAATAGCGCATGTGCGGACCACCCCAGGAAATGCCGGCCGGCGCTTCACCCCAACCGCTGATCCCTTCATCAGTATCCACTCGCACCACGGCGTGATAGCCGATAGGCGCCGTCATCTTACTGGCCCAGGTGTGGTGCCGCCTGTTGGGCAGCGCCACTAAAAATATTTCACAACCGGTAATTTTCATGATTCCCCCTGTTATCATCCTTCTGGTTGATACCGGGATTGTGACATATCGGTATTTTGATCACAATGTGTGATCAAATACTATAAGTCCTGTTCGCGTTTTCACATTTATGAGCGACTATTAAATGCCGCTGAATGTTGCGCCGCCATTAATCAGGATTGTCTGTCCTGACACCATTCCGGCCTCAGGGCTGCACAGGAAGGCGACTGCTCCGGCTATGTCCCGGGGGTCCAGCGGTCGCTGAATAGCCTGGCTCTGCACAGCGTCTTTCAGCATCTCCTGGCCTACGGCTTCCATAACAGAATCGGTGGGAACCAACCCCGGCGCCACCACGTTTACGCTGATACCGTAGGAACCCAGTTCCCTGGCCATGCTGCGTGTCATGCCCGCCACCGCAGACTTGGCAGCCACATAGTGCATCAGGTTAGGCATGCCGAAGGTAATCACGCTGGACGAAATATTAATGATTCGGCCCGATTCCTGGTCACGCATCGGTTTTGAGACGGCACGGCTACACAGAAATACCGACCGTACGTTGACCATCATCACCTTTTCCCATTCACCCGAATCTATCTCCCAGAATGGTCTGCGTTCAACTGAATAGAAACCCGCGTTATTCACGAGGATGTCTATACGTTTATATCGTCTGATAATTTTGTCGAAAACATTATTGACCTGTTCTTCGTCAGTCAAGTCGGCTACATACGATGACGCTCTGCCACCTGAATCCTTTATCACGGCAACCGTTTCATCCGATGCATCAAGATCGATTGACACCAAATCCGCTCCAAGTGCGGCTATTGTCTCTGCGATCACACACCCCAGTCCACGCGCCCCTCCTGTGACGACCGCTACTTTTCCCTTCAGTTTTCCTTCTCGATTGCTGATCGGCATCTTGAAATAATCCACAATGGTCAAGTTATGCAGTAGATGCACCGTCTATTGTAATTTCCGCGCCACTGATATAGGTACTATTATCAGAAGCCAGAAACAAGGCCAACTCAGCGACTTCCTCCGGTGTTCCCAATCGCTCCATAGGACAGTCTTCTGCCAATTCATTTTGACCACCCGTAATCATTGGGGTATTGATTACACCCGGGTGGATGGAATTGACCCGGACATTAAAGGCAGCCAACTCCTTGGCGGCGGCCTTTGTCATACCACGAACCGCCCACTTGCTTGCAGTATAAGCATGGGCAGATAACTGCAAACGCCGCCAATAAGGTAACCCGACGCGCAACCCGGCAGTTGACGATACATTAATAATAGAACCTGAACGTCTTTCTTTCATGAATGGAGCGACAAAGTGCATACCGAGAAATACACCCGTCTGGTTAACCTCAACGACACGACGAAACTCTTGCGGACTAGTATCAATCACACCGGTATCCGACCAGACACCGGCATTGTTTACCAGTATATCTATTTGTCCATGTTCTGTTTGTATTCGTTGGATGACGCGTTCCCATTGCGCTTCGCTGGTCACGTCCAGATGTTGATAGCTTGCCTGGTTACCAATCGATAGCGCCAGTGCATTACCTTCTTCATCAAGCACGTCGGTCATTATGACTCGGGCGCCTTTCCGCGCGAATAATGCCGCTTCGGCTGCTCCTTGTCCCTGCTTTCTGGCTGCCCCGGTAATCAATGCGACTTTATTTTTTAATTTGGTCATTACCTTATATCGGCCATTCGACATGTATTTCGCGCGGGCCGTGGAAGCAGATGTTGGGCAGATAATCAAATTGTTGGTCAGCAGTAAGTTTCATCCCAGGCAATCGTTGACTCAGTATCTCAAGTGTGACTCTGGCCTCCATCTGCGCCAGTGCTGCACCCAGGCAGCGATGGATACCACTGCCGAAGGACAGGTGTTGACTGGCATTACTCCTTTCTATGTCTAGTTGTTCTGAATTCTCAAACACTTCATCGTCGTGGTTGGCAGCACCCAGCAACAATAATATCTGGGCGCCTTCAGGAACTATCACGCCGGCAATTTCCATCTCGCGCTTGGCCTTCCTGCGCCAGCTGATTACCGAAGAGTCATAACGCAGGATTTCCTCGACGGCATCAGGTATCAAGGCCGGCTCATCTGCGATCTTGTCCCATGCTTCTTTTTGCCTGAGAAGCTGCACTATACTGTTACCCAGCAGGCTGGATGTCGTTTCGTGGCCGGCGGTAAAGAAGGCAAACAATATGCTTGCGATTACATCAAGGCTGAGAATTTCGTCCTTACCAGCCCGCACCCGCAACAACTCACTGGTCAGGTCATCAGTGGGATGTGCAAGACGATTATCCACCAACTGACGGCATAGCCTGAAGAAACCCGCAAGTCCACCCGCGAGCCTGGTCTGTTCCTCATCAGTTGGACGGCCCCAGACAAACAGGATACGGTTTTTCGCTCCTTCCTTAATAGCCGGTACCTGCTCATCCGGAAAACCCAGCAACCTTAATATGACCAGGGCCGGCAAATCAAAAAACAGTTCGGCCATGAGATCAACTTTACCCTTGTGCAGAAATCCATCAACGGCGCTATTCGCCACTTCGCTTACATAAGGTTCCAGATCGGCTATACGCCGCGGTGTAAACGCCTTGACCACATTCGTTCGGGTTTTGGTATGTTCCGGACGGTCAGCATTACCCAGCGCCGGTACAATATTCCACTCTCCATCTGTTAACACCTGCCGGGCAGCTTCACACAGAGGATGAATTGGCATAATGGTATTATGCGCAGAATAATTTTCGTAATCCCTGAGTACCTGCTTCACATCCTCGTAGCGGCTTACGACCCAGTGGTCGATATCTTCTGCGTAAAATACCGGTGAATGCTGCCGAGCAAGCCTGAAAAAAGGATAGGGATTGGATAATTGCGGTTCATGGAACAAGTCAAACCGGCTGCTGACGGTCCCGCTTTGCGTGGTATTTCTGTTAGTCGCCATTATTTCAATTGTATTGCTCTGCTGATAGCTGTAACACAATGAAGCAGTTAGGACAGACATTTTAACAAAATATGATCACGGGATATGATCAAATTTTATAATATAATCACCATTGATTACTACCGACAAAACAATTTAAGTGATTGATAGTAAAAAACTAATACCGATAAGTATAGTAACCGGCTTCCTCGGAAGCGGAAAGACGACACTGCTGAATCAATTACTTTCCTCGCCTGAATTGGCAGACACGGCCGTACTGATCAATGAGTTCGGTGAGATCGGGCTTGACCATCTGCTGGTGAACTCCGTTGACGAAGATATTATCCTGCTGGAGTCAGGTTGCGTCTGCTGCAGTGTGCGTGATGACTTCAGCTCTTCCCTGCTCATGCTCCATGACAAACGCGCAGAAAGGGTTATACCTCCATTTCAGCGGGTAATACTTGAAACCACCGGTATTGCCGACCCCATAGCCATATTCGAGTTTATACTGGCGGACAAGGAAATCTCCCGGCGTTATATTTGCAAGGAAATCCTTACCGTTGTTGATGCGGTCTATGGCCAGACAAACCTTGACCGGCATTTAGAGGCAGTTAAACAGGTGAGTGTTGCAGATCACATAATCATTTCGAAAACCGACCTGTGTGACAAAACACTGCTTGAAAACATGGAAGAAAGATTGCACAAGCTGAACCCCCTGGCATTGAGATCATATTCCGGAATTAAGCCCGCCAATCCCGATATTCTGTCCGGTAATTGCAGTGAAGTGCTCAATCTGGCTGGCAAACAACTGCTTCGGCAAAATACGCATTCGGAAGAAGCAATCCTATCTTCACACGATCACCGCTTTGCTACTTTTTCTCTGGCCTGGTCTGACGCCGTCGACTGGGATGATTTCGTCGCCTGGCTGGAGGCATTGCTCATTGTTCGCGGCGACAGTATTCATCGTGTGAAAGGCCTGCTGAATGTGAATGGAGAATCACAACCTGTTGTAATACAGGGCGTGCAACACTCTTTTTATCCCCCTGTAAAACTGGACCGCTGGCCGGAAAGTAACGTAGAAACGAAACTTGTCTTTATTACCAGTGATTTCAGTAAACAGGCTGCCATCAAGAGCCTGGAAAATATCCTCACTGTATCAGTGTGTTAGCGGCAAGATGAATTATCATCAACCTGGCGACTACCGGACAAAAGGCGCAGTAACGGTTTCGGCAACTTCTGTCATGGACTATTTTCCCTTCCTGCAGAAACAGTTAGCTGTAATTTATCAATCCGGACAGAAATTGCGACCATGGCTTCTGTGGGAGCTGCATAATCCCTGGAGCCGGTCTGCGTTCAGTGTAGACAGTTGGAAATTCCTGGATCTTTGCCAGTCATCAGAACTACTGCAGCTCATCACACCGTTCATAGGCGAGAATATTATTCTGTTTGACAGTCAGTTCTCGCCAGACCTGTACGATACAGGCAAATCGGAAATATCATGGAAAAGTGACCGGTTACGCTGCCCGGTAAACCCTCTGCATGGACTGGTAGTACGCATCCCCTTTTCTGATCTGATTAATGAAAATGTAAAGTTTATCTACAAGGCAGATCTCTCCGGAGAACAGGTGATTGAAGTCAAATTCGGGCAACTCATCTGCCACAATATCAACCTGGCTTACCGTATTCAGGGAATTGAAAACCTGACGCAACCCGTAGAGTACGTAATACGTTATTTCCCCGCAACTTCCCGTTACCTGCGTGACCCCTCAACAAAATTACATCACGAATTAACGGAACGATATCCCCTGCTTAATTATGCACAAATGCCACTCTGGCTGGTTCAGGGTGAAGATAAGGCCAACAATGATTTTGTTACCGGCTTTCAACCGAAGGCGGGGAGATGGATTGGAACTGAAAACCCTGTATAAAGCTATTATCGTTAATCATCCTGATCTTTTTGTACAAGGAATACTAAAATCAACAAAAACATGGCAGTAAAACGGAAGGCAGCCTGTTGAGCATTCCATTCTTTGGATTGCCACATTAAGAACCATTCACCTGCAATCACCATAAATCCGGTAAACCAGAGAAGAACACCCAGGGTCAACGCGCAGACAGGTTTTACTTTTTGCCGGTTAAACGCCACGGCATCATGGCGAACCTGCCAAAGCTCGAATGCTCCCCAAAAACCCAACACCGCTATGACAAGTTCAGTAAGAATAATCAGCCAGTAGGCGAGATGGTGCAACCATGTCGATTCAACCACGCGCCACATAGAATTGTTATCGGGATATACAAAGTCCATCATCAATACATGCTGGACTGAGGCAAAATTGATTTGGTAATCAAGTATATTATTTGTCCCGACGAGTCCAGCAAACAACGCAGCTGAAAACACAAGTAAAATTTTGCTGATCCTTATCGCGATCATGGTTCCTGATGCAAGTTTCATGTGATCTCATATTGTGATCAATACAATTAAATGTCAATATTCTGAATGCTTTAGCTGTATGGTAGCACTTCTAGGGTGGGCAACAACAAGTGACATGTATATAACGTGTACAGAGACATAAGATGAAACCGTTCGTTAAAGGGGACTGGGAAGGCTTTTTTGCCTTTGGGCTGGACGCTCTGCTCGCGTTCATCCTCATGAGCAAACTGTGTCTGGATTTTCTCGGCTTCTCCGAGCAACTCTTTTTCAGTCGAATTCTTCCTGCATCAGCCATCGGATTGATCATCGGTAACGGCTTTTATGCCTGGCAAGCCCTGAAACTGGCAAAATTGGAAAAGCGTAATGATGTCTGCGCCATTCCTTACGGCACCAGCACTATTACCATCATTATTTATGTTTTTCTGGTAATGTTTCCGACACAGCAAAAAGCCCTTGCTGTAGGCATGAGTAAAGAAACAGCCGATATCATTGCCTGGCACACCGGACTTTTGGCGTGTATGGTTTCCGGCAGCATAGAATTCCTGGGCTCATTTGTCGTACATCATATCCGTAAAGTTACGCCAAGAGCAGTCATGCTGGTCGCTATTGCCGGAACAGGTCTTGCTTTCATCAGTATGGATTATGTCTTTCGGACTTTTGCATATCCCCTGATTGGATTTACATCTCTTGCACTGGTGTTGATCTTTTACTTCAGCGGGGTAAAGTCAAGAGGAGGCATACCAGGCGGTTTTATAATTCTGTCAGCCGGTACATTAATGGCCTGGCTGCTTTACTGGCTGGGCATGCCTACTGTTGTGCCGTCAACAGAATTTACCCTTAGACATCTGGGACTGCATTTGCCCAGTCTGGAAGTCATGCGTGTATTTTCTTCGGTAGAATTTATCATCGAATTCCTGCCGGTTGTGATCCCGTTCGGCTTCATATTCCTTATCGGTTCGTTACAGAATATAGAAGCGGCAGCTGCGGCCGGCGATTCCTATTCTCCCAGGCCGCTGTTACTTATGAACGGCGTCGGCAGCCTGGGTGCAGCCTGTTTTGGTTCGCCTTTTCCGACTTCTATCTTTCTCGGTCATCCGGGTTACAAGAAAATCGGCGCCCGGGCGGGTTACTCCACTATCAATGCTGTCGTCTGGACGCTTGTCTGCATAACCGGGACCTTGAGTGTCTTTACCTACCTGATACCCATCGAAGCGTTGATGCCCATTTTGATCTGGATCGGTGTGGTTGTATGCTCCCAGAACTTCCAGGTGGCCGAAAAACGTCATATACCCGCAGTTGTCCTGGGCCTTACTCCGGCTATTGCAGGTTACGTCAGCTTGGCGGTCAAGCACACAATGTCAGTCGCGGGAAGCATTACAGGCGCCAATTTGTATAATCAGGGCTTTATTGACAGCTTCATCACGATTCGCAGTTTTTATGCCGAGGGAATGTTTGCTCTGGGTCAGGGGTTCATCTATACCTGCATGATACTCGCAGGTATTACTTATTTTGTGATAGAAAGACGGTTTACCGTTGCAGCGAACTGGTGCATCGCAGGTGCGTTACTGTCATTAATCGGTTTCACCCACAACTATATATTCACGGCGGGGGACGTGATCGGACGACTGGCATTACCGTTACCTGTCTGGACCAAATGGACAACCGGCTATTTTGCAATGGCGATTGTGTTATACCTTGCTCCATACTTCACTCAAGACGAACGCAAAACAGGATAAACCATGTTACAGCGCGAACCTGTTGATTACTTGTTAAATGGTGTTGTCATCACTATGGATGACAGTAACCGAATTATCCGGGAAGGCTGCGTCGCTGTTAACGATGGCAGAATTCTTGCTGTTGGCCGTAAATCCGATATTGAAGAAAATTATATACCGGACAAGTCACTGGGTGGCCCTGATTGTTTTGTCACTCCCGGGTTCATCGATTGTCATAATCATCTTGCCCAGGCTTTGGTGCGTGAGTTCGGTATGGAAGACCTGCCGAATATTTATCGCGTCTATATTCCCTGTGAAATAGCTATGGATGCAGATGATGCGCGTATCAGCGCCAGCGTGATGATTTCACAATTGCTCCGGGCCGGCGTCACTACCGTTGCCGAAACGACTTGTACTGCAGTTCATGAAGACATGATAGCCGATACGATAATGCAATCCGGTATGCGCGCAGTCATGGCCCGGGGACAAGGTGATCGGAAAACAACATTTGCCAGTAACTATGATCAGGTAAATTGCAAAACCACACATGAAGATGACCCGGGCAAACTGGTTGAAGACCTGGCGCGCTGTGAGGAATTCATCAAGCAGTGGCAGGCTAAAGGAGACGGCCGGTTAATCCCCTGGATACATACCATGGGTCTGCCCGCCTGTTCTGATGAACGTTTTCTACAAACCCGGGAACTGGCCGAAAAATACAACACAGGGGTAACGACCCATATCAATCGTGACCGGGAAGAAATCGAGATATCTATTGCGACACATGGAGAACGCCCGCTGGAACACCTGAATACCATTGGCGCTCTGTGGCCGGGCTATGTGGCAATCCATGCCATGCTTACGACCGATCGCGAAATTCAAATGCTGGCGACAAACGGGGCAAAAGTGGCGCATTCCCCGGTCGCCTGCACAGACATTATTTCGGCTGTTACCAGGGTTGTCAGCATGCGTTCTGCCGGTGTCACGGTCGGACTGGGGTGCGACACGGTAATTAACGATATCATCAAGGTGATGCGAATTGCCTTTATCATGCACACCCAGGCTAACGGAATACCATTCTATGACCCTGTGTCATTCACCACTGAACATGCCTTTGAGATGGCAACACGCGAAGCTGCAAAAATACTTGGACTGGAACAGGAAATCGGGTCACTTGAAACCGGGAAAAAAGCCGATGTGGTGGTAATGGATGCGAATAATGTACGATTATCTCCTCACCACAATCCGATAGGAGTGATAGTACAGTACGGCGCAGGCACTGATGTGACTGATGTATTGGTTGATGGTAAACACGTAGTGGAAAACGGACAGCTTGTTAACCTTGATGAGGCTGTCGTCCTGGAGGAAGCAAGGAAGCTCAGTGACCGGCTTAGACCTGCTCTGGAAGCGCGCCGTTATCGGCCTCTCACACAGTATTCAACTGTTTGCTAAAATTACAGGTTCAGGATATCAGGCCTTGTTTATAAAATGACATAATACTAACCCACTACTCTTCTCAGTCTTGGCTGGGTATATTGGCCGCTGTCTTTGAGAAATTTCGCTGTACTGATTATGTCGCTCTTGACAGCCTTGGCTGCCATATCGTCATCACCGGCTTTCAAGGCATCAATAATCGCATCATGATGCTTGGCGTCCCAGAGGTCTTTGGGAGACAACAACGAGTAATACGTAAAGGGACCACACTGTAACCACAAACTTTCTATCATAGGCAACAGTATGGTAGATTTTGAATCACGGTATATGGTGAAGTGAAATTCGTAATTCTCGTTCAGCAGATCTTTTCTGTCCCTGCCCTGCTCGACCACCTTGTGTATCTTTCTATTGATACTCTCCACCCTGGTGATTAAACCCTTGGTTACATTCCTGCAGGCACGGCGGGTAGCTTCCATCTCGAGTTTGATACGCCAGTGTATGATTTCATCGAACTTCTCTTCGGTCATGGATGGAATTACTACCCAACGATTGGGCAAAACTTCAAAGGCGCCCTCTGCAATGAGACGGTTTACCGCGCCGCGGACGGGAGTAAGACTGGTACCCACCTGCTGTGCCAGACTGCGCAAACTGACTTTTTCACCTGGAGTGAATGTCCCGACCATCAGGCTTTGCCGGATCTCCTGGTAGACCAGATCATGGACTGCCCCGCGGTTGTCGTTTTCCCTGCCGGAACCGCGCTTAGTATACGCCGCCATTCAGTTGCTCCCTTACAGGTATTTGGAGGATTTAATACGGATCACAATATGTGACATCATTTTGTCTCCGCATGTTCTATAAATGATAACAGATACCTGGAATTTAAACTAATGTTAAGCGGGCACTATCCGTTTCAGTCTCCTGTCAGTTAATAAAATTGCCGGCATAAACAGGATTGCCGCACAGACGAAACAAATCGCGCATGCCCAATACGCCATGGAAAAATCAGTCTCGGTCACGAGAAATGCGCCTAAAACAGGACTCAAGGATTTTCCCAATGTCATCATCACCAGCGCGTAAGTAACCAGTATCGCCGTCTCGTCAAGAGAAATCATGAGGCCGATGACATAGGGATAGAGCATGTTCCATGAAAAGATCAGGGCGCTCGCTGCAAGCAGGAAGAATACAAATTCCTGGGTACTGGGGATGGTTATCGAAGCAAACAATGACAGGCCAATTGTAACCAGTATGGGCGCCAACCGGTTACCGAAACGTGTTGCCACCACAGCGGCAGTAAGCGCCCCGGCAACACCAGTAAACTGCGCAGTACCCAGCCCGGCAGATATCTGGGCGGTGACATATCCCGCCGCAACTCCAGCCCGTTCGATATAGACCCAAAACAACGACATGGAGAAAAACACTACAAAAACACCGAATACTCCCATCACCCGGGTCAGGAGCGGCGAATGCAGGGCCGATGATGGAATTTCCATTTTTTTCTCACCAGATTCATTACTGCTTTTAACTGCAGAGTACTTCGGCACAAAGAAACTGGATACGCCTGCAAGAATGGCAAATCCGGCCATGGAAAAAAACATACCTTCCGACCCGCTCTGTACCAGCAGAAAAGGGAACACATACAGAAGAATTGACGCCACAACCGTAACCAGCAGTGTGTACACAGCCACTACACGATCAGGGTTTTTCGTCTTGGCTAATCCGGAAACACCTATAGCAATCAGCAGGCCGCCACCGATGCCTGCTATAAACCGACTCAGCAAAACAGGTACAAATGTACTGGTTACCGCACAGAACACGTTCCCTGCAAACAGCAGAACGGCCGCGGCAAACGCAAACTTTCTCCAGTCAGCTCTCGTAATATAATAGGACCACAACAGGGTACCTGCTCCAAGGCCGAACATATCGGCAGAAGCGATATAACTCGCCTCCTGTATGGAAAAATCGACATAGTCCACTAGCGCGCCGACAATGACAGGTAAAATGAAAGGAGAAATATTGCCTGCCACCCCCAAAAACCCGAGAGCGATCATTTTCCTTAGTGAAGTGATATGAGGCTCAATATTTTTCATTAGCCGGCATCAGCCTCGTTGCGGGTTATAACCTGGCAGGTATCAACGGTTATCGGGAAGTCCTAGCGCTGTTCATCTTCCACATCAAACATCTTACCCATTTTCATCAAATGGTGGTTTCCGACAGATATGGGATCATACTTGGCAGGGTTTTCACTATCAGCGCAACTGGGAATACACTCAACAATGGCGTCGTAATTGGGGATATGAAAGAAAATAATGGACTGGCGGCGTGTATTTCCCGCATAATTTCCAGGCGGATTGGCTACGCGATGCAGTGTTGAGACCCAGCGGTCGTTGGTCCAGCGTTCCATCATATCGCCTATATTGATGGCAAATGTGCCCGGTTTAGCCGGTACGTCCATCCATTCCCTGTTTTTTGTAAAAACCTGCAGCCCACCCGGAGCTGACCAGTCTGCATGGACTATTGTGAGACTGCCGAAATCAGTATGCGCGCCACCACGAAGCTGGCCTTCTTCCGGTTTGTCTTTTTGTTCCGGGTAGTTATAAACCCCCAGGCTGCTTACGTGCTTATCCAGCATGCGGTCGAAATAATCCAACGGCATATCCAGGGCAACGGCAAAAATCCGCATAATCTTCTCACTCAGATCCGCCATCGCATTGTAGTAGTCGGCCCAGGCGACCTGAAAATCGGCGACTTCCTGCGGCCACCTGATATCAGATCTGAACTCCAGCCCCGTTCCCTTGCGATAATAATCATCCGTTAATTCAGGATAATCCGGACGTCCGCAGCCAAATTGTTCGCGCAGATCAGGTTTCGCATCCTCAATATCGAGACTATAGGCCAGAGCCGCATGTTTCATTCCCTTGTAACCAAAGTAGGTATCGTCCGATTCGAAATAGCTCTGTTTTATCTCAAGCGGCAGGTCGAAGAACCGGCGGCTGCAATCATCAAGTTTCTCAATAATCTGCCCGGGTACTCCATGACCTTCAATGACCAGGAACCCAATCTCCTCACAGGCCTTATTCACTTCCCTGGCGATGACAAGACTGTTTGCATCTGCACCACCCTTAAAACTGGAGATATCGAGAGTAGGTATAAGTTGTTCAGAAGACATGGTCAATTTCCATCATAAGGTCGATGAGATTTTATAACTGATAAAGCCCACCGTTTACATGAAGTGATTGCCCGGTAATATAGTTTGCGTCTTCACTGCAAAAGAAACTGACCACATTGGCGATGTCATCAGGTTTACCCAATCTTCCCAAGGGAATATCCTTTGCCCTGTCCTTTATCCAGGAACCCGGTTCCAGTCCGTCGCGTAGTTCAATTGCATCGGCCGTTTGCTCCAGCATCTCGGTAAGAACATTACCCGGACAAACGGTATTGACACAGATATTATGTTTAGCAAGTTCTGCTGCCAGTGATCTGGTCAATCCGAGTATGCCCGACTTGGATGTACAATATGCAACATCCTCTCCATAGGCTACATTACCCATCATTGAACCAATATTAATGATCCGGCCCCACTTGGCCCGGATCATGTATGGAGTGACTTCCTGTGTCATCAGTAACGATCCGGTCAGCATGACATCCAAGCTCAAATCCCAGGAATCCCGGGCTAATTCATTTAACGGGGTGCTTTTGTAGACTCCCGCATTATTAACCAGGACCGCGATCGTACCTAATTCCGCAACGATCCCTGCAACCCCATCTGCGATGCTGGCAGCATCAGCCACGTTAATTTCAACAGCCATTGACCCAGCGCCTGCATCTTGTAATTTGCGGGAGATTTGCTGCGCCTTTGCTCCGTCCAAGTCAACCACTGCCACCGCAGCGCCATCCCTTGCAAGCCTTTCAGATATTGCCGCTCCTATTCCCTGGGCGCCACCGGTGATCAAAGCAGTTTTACCTACCAGCCCCATATGCCGATGCCGAATAGTAAGTTAGTCACAGAATTATCCTGATTTGTCCGGACATCATTTTACCGTGCACTGAAAAAAAAGCCGGTGATAGAACACCGGCTTTTTTTCTTTTGAAAGTGTCAGAACTCATAAGAAATCCGGCCAATGAATTGTCTGGGCGCAACAAATTCCTCGCTGGTTGACTGAATCCCGAAATTGTTGGTCCAACGCGAGTTAACCGCATCCTCGTCCGTCAGGTTGGTAACCAGAAAAACAAGCCCCCAGTTCGGGAAACTCGAGGGCTTCAAATGAAAGTTCAGGTTAACCAGTTCATATCCCGGTGTTCTGTTGATACCCGTTTCACCGAATACTCTTGATGCAAATGAATCACGATGGGTAAATGACAACCTTGAGGTCAATGCTCCAAACGGCAGACTCGCCTCATAAGTCAAGGAAATATTGGTGGAAAAATCGGGCGCTTTCGGTAATGAATTACCCTTGATGTTCTGTAATGCACTGGCTCTTATACCCGTAGCAATCGGGTCGAAAGGATTAAAAGGGTTGCCCCCGGCGCCGAATATAGCACCGTTCAACCCTGCGGAGACGACAGGGTCAAGCGCCAGAAAATCTGCCGTGAACTCTGTATCCAGCACTGAAAACCCGGCATCGAGAGTAAGACCATCTGACAACAATGCCTTCATTTCCAACTCAAAACCCAGGACTTCAGCCTCGGGTACATTGTCCACTCCCCCCTGGAACGGTGCGGGGTCTTGCGTCAAAAATTGCATATTATCGTACTCATAATAGAAGCCTGAGGCGAACAGTTGTAACCTGTTTTCCAGAAACTCGCCTTTGGCGCCTATTTCAAAGGCGTCAACTGTCTCGGACTGAGTCAATTGAGGCACAATTGCAGGAACAGTGTTCAGGTTGTTGCCGCCGGGTTTGAACCCGCGCGTGTAAGAAAAATATACCATGAGATTCTCGGTCGCATCCCATTCTACGGCTCCCTTACCCGTAACTTCTGTTTCACTCTGACTGGGCATTGATGGCACAGCACAGAAAAATACGCAAACCGAAGAGGAAATAGTGTCATCAGTGTAACGGACCCCGCCAGTCAGGCGCAGTCTGTCACTGATATCAAAAGTACCTTGTCCGTAGATTGACCAGGATTCACGATTTGCCAGGGTTAATACAACAAAAGAACGCTCGGCCGGGTTGCCGAACTCAGCGATACCGTTTCCATTAAAATCGATAAATTCGTCAAAAAAAACATCTTTGTCGAAATCCATATAAAAACCGCCGAGAATCCAGTCCAGCCTGCTGTCCTCATTATTTGAAACGATGTTGATTTCCTGGGTCCATGCTTCAGAATCGCGCGTGGAGATAGTGATATCCTGGGTCCCTACACCAAGAAATGCATTTGCTCCGCGATCATTATCGAGGAAATTAGCCATGTCGTTTTCAACGTAGCCGGTAATTGATTTGATGGTGGCTACAGGTGTATTCCATTCCAGGGTCAGCGAAAATAACTGAGTATCCAGATCAAAAGTACCGGCGGTATCCTGAGTAAGATCGCGAATGTTTCCGCTCGGGTCACTGACATGGCGCTGGGCGCGATCATGAATACTGTCAATCTGGAAATGGGTCCCACTGAAAATCGCGGAGAAATTATCATTGGGTTGCCAAAGTAACTTGCCCTGGAATTGGAGGTTATCAGCTTCATCCAGATCATAACCATCCAACGGGCCTGAAGAGATCTCGGAAAACCCATCGTGATTCAGGTAGGTTGCAGACGCTCTGACAGCAACTGCCTCTCCAAGGGGAATATTGATAGTGCCCCTGGGTTGCACGAGACTGTAATTTCCAACACCGATATCGAACTTCCCGCCAAACTCCCTGAGTTCCGGTACCTTGTTTATCACATTAATGGTGCCACCGGTGGAATTTTGCCCGAACAGCGTACCCTGAGGCCCGCGCAGAACTTCCACCCTTTCAATATCAATGAAATCCAGGTTCAGCGCGTTTGCATCCGGTATGAACACTCCGTCAATATGAAAAGCGACGGACGGGACACTGATTACGTTCTGGGTAGTCTCAAAGCCTATGCCTCTGATGGCTACTGCCCGGGAAAAGCCCTCATTTTTGGCAACTGTTAATCCGGGGGCCTGAGAACTTAATTCAGCTACGTTTTTAATATTGTCACCGTCAAGCACCTCAGGAGTTATCGCGGTGATTGACAGAGGAACATCCGCCAATGTTTCAGCCCGCTTTTGCGCCGTGACAACAACCTCTTCAATCGCTGTCTGCGCAATAGCCGTATTAACAAAAACCGAACTGAAAAATAATGTGAATAAACGCGTGAATGCGACCGAGTACCTCATAACGTGTCCCCCTTGAGTATTCAAGTTAATGTATGAGTTATATAATTTGTGATTACATTTCATAATCACAATAACATTATGGCACAACTCGTGATAATGTCAATAAATGATGTCGGTAAATAACCACACGGACAGTTGATTATTTATTTGAACGCTACCGGGTCTCGCTGCTGAAATACCTGACTAAATTCGTGTTATCGAAGGTTTGTCCTATTCGGAGATTGCAAAAATATTACATAGTCGATTTCCATTCTTTGATTTCAACCGTTCTTGACCCGTGCCGGATTACCGGGTCATTCATAATATATTTCGTCGCCTCTTCCAGCGTTGGTACATTATATATAATCAAACCTCCGCTTTTATCCGTAAACGGCCCTTTGGCGACAATAATCTTGTCCTTCAACAGACCATTCACATAATCAAGATGTTCCTGCAGAATTTGCCGTTCTTTTTTCTTGTCCACTACCTTGAAATAAGCGATATACAGGATCATTTTCCGGAACATCAACCTCGTGTCAGATGAAGGGCGACTCAATCCCGAAAATTTTCGGCCAGTGACGTTTGTGAATACGAAGCGCGTCTTCTTCAAGGAGAGGACCGATCGTTTCAGTTATCCTTCCACTCGAAGCAAAAACGCTTCTGGAACTGATGGATAACCCTGTATTTGTTCTATTCGGAAATAATGATTTAAATACACTTCCAAAACATTCTGCCGAACAACCATAGACAAGGCGCTGAATACCTGCCCAATACATGGCGCCCGCACACATGGCACAAGGTTCGGTACTGGCATAGAGTGTCGCTCCATTCAGCAATCCGGCATCTTGACCACGCCAGTCCAAATTTAATTCTTTTATCGTCTCGGTGATTAACCAGAGCTCTGCATGATGGGTGGGATCATTATTTGAAAACACGTGATTCCAGCCTTCATGTACAGAACCGTCGGCAAGAACCAGGATGGCGCCAAATGGTGGGTTGGCGCCGTATTCCTGCAAGGGCGCCAGATCGGAGAGTTCAATGGATCGACGCAGATGCATAAGATCTTGATCGGTTGCCTTCAGCGCAGCCCTTTCCTCCTCGATATCACTTGCTTTGTTGTTTGCTGGTTTGATTTCTGCAGTTGATGTGTTTGTGAATAACGCACTGAACGCAAGTCCGGCATGAATTAGTGAACGTCGCTGCATGGGAATAATGTATGTGATGCCTTTATGTAAACAGTGTGATCAGAGAATTCAAGCTTTCGGAGAAATGACTTCCAGGGGAATACCATCGGGATCGCGAAAAAAGAAATAGTAATAGGTAGGGTTGTTGTCGAAGATATCGCTGAGGTCATCGACATGATGATTTTGCAGGTATGTATGAAATGCTTGTGCATCCTCAACCTCGAAAGCGATGTGCTTGGTACCGACAACCTGGAAGTCCGTCAGGTTATCCTTACAGAAATCAGGGAGTCCTTTTGCCTGTTTATGGCAAAACAGTTCCAGGTAGCTATCTCCCCTGTTGATAAACACGATATCCAGCGAGAACTCCGGAACGGAGACACGACTGGATTCTCTAAACCCCAGCACTTTTTCGTAGAATTCCATGGAACGCCCCAGGTTACTCACGGCAAGAGCACCATGATGCAACCTGAATTCCGGCAGTTTACTCACCTGTATATCCCGGAATAAAATGTTACAGCAACATCCTGTGTGGATGTTCCAGGATCTGTTTTAAAGCCTGCATGAAACGGGCGCCGGTTGCACCATCGATCACCCGGTGATCGCAAGATACGGTCGCGGTCATCATGGTTGCAACGATTTCTTTCTCTCCTGAATAAATACGTCTCTTTTCACCGATCCCGACGGCAAGGATTGCAGCCTGTGGAGGATTGATAATAGCATCGAATGCCTTGATGTCGAACATGCCCAGGTTGGAGAGGGTAAAAGTGCCGCCTTCGTATTCATCCGGCAGCAATGAACCGGTTTTCGCCCGTTCCTCCAACACGGTCATCTCAGAGGAAATCTCGATGATACTTTTTTTATCGGCTGCCCGTATGATAGGCGTCATCAGTCCGTCATCCAGGGTAACCGCTACCGCCACGTCGGCATCGTTAAAACGGCGGATGGTATCGCCATCAAACTGTATATTTATCTCGGGCACCCTGATTAATGCCAAGGCAACGGCCCTGATGAGCAGGTCGTTTACGGAAATTCTCATCTCCCCTGTATCCTGGTTCATGCCGGTGCGCAGTTTTAACAGTTGATCTATATTTGCCTCAACGGTCAGCCGGAAATGAGGAGCGTTACGTTTTGAAGCGCCTAACCTGGCGGCAATAGTACGACGCATGGAAGTTAATGGTATTTCTTTATAGCCGCCACTTTTATGCGCCGGCACGACTGTTGCCCGGGCCTGCTCCTGAATCGCAATGACACCAGCTGCTTCGAGATTGCGTTCAATATCTTTTTTCGATATACGGCCGTTTCTTCCCGTGCCGGTAACTTCTCGCAGGTCAATGGCATACTTGCGCGCCAGCTTCCTCGCAAGATGGGTGGCAGACACCGCACTATCATCCTGATAACCTTTTTCGTTGGCAGGTACCGCAGCCAGAGCGGCTTCACCCTTGTCTTGCGTTGTTATTTCCTTCTCTTCCATCTGCGGGTGATCGAAACCGTCATCAATATCGCCAGTCACTTCCATGTTCTCACTGTCTACCGGGACATATCCGGCAACAAATTCATCGATATCGGTACCTGCTACAGTGTCCCCGGCAATTACACCGATCAAGGCACCGACCGGCAGTTCTACCTGCTCTTCCGCCAACAACTGTCGAATCACGCCGTGAGTATGAGCTTCCAACTCATAAGTAATCTTGCTGGTTTCAATATCCGCGATGACGTCACCCGGAGAGACTCTTGTTCCCGTCTCCACATGCCATTGCGCTACCATGCCTTCGGTCATGGACAATCCAAGTTTGGGCATCACTATGGGGGAAATTTGATCACTCATAAATCAGGCTCCAAGGACTTCCTTAATTCCTTGTTTGATTCTTTCTACACTGGGTATGTAAAGCGCCTCAAGTGTCGGAGCAAAAGGAATGGTTGTGTGGGGGGGTGTGACCAGTTTAACCGGAGCGCGCAGAGCCTGCTGTACATTTACTGCAACCAGTGCAGCGATATCCGTAGCGAAACCACAGCGGGGGTATCCTTCATCGACGACGACCAAACGTCCGGTCTCTTCCACTGATTCACAAATGGATTCTTCATCCAGTGGAGATGTGCAGCGAAGATCGATAACGGTACAGTAGATATCTTCTTGCTGTAACTCATCTGCAGCCTGGTTGCACAAATTGACCATTCGCCCCAGTGAACAGATCGTAATATCACCACCATCCCGGCAATAATTGGCTTCTCCAAGAGGAATGGTATAGCTTTCATCGGGGACCTCGCCTTTATCGTCGTACATGAACTTATGTTCCATATACATTACCGGGTCATCATCACGGATCGCTTCGATTAACAATCCCTTGGCTTCATAGGGACTGGACGGCATGACTACTTTAAGTCCGGGAATATGGGTAAACAGGCCATGCAAGGTCTGGCTGTGCTGTGCTGCTGCATTAAAACCGCCTCCACATTGCATGCGTATGACAAGTGGCACTTTGGCCTGGCCTCCCAGCATGTAACGGAGTTTGGCGGCCTGATTCATAATTTGATCAAAGCAAACACCGGCAAAATCACAAAACATCAATTCTGCAACGGGACGCATTCCTGTAGCTGCGGCGCCTATTGCAGCTCCAATATAGGCTGTCTCGCTAATCGGTGTATCAATAACTCTGGTTGCACCGAATTCGCCCAACAAGCCTTTGGTTACCCCCATCACACCACCCCAGGCATCCTCTTCCCCTTCACCGCCTGTTCCTCCCGCAATGTCCTCCCCGATTAAGAATACTTTTGAGTCACGGCGCATTTCCGTACGCAACGCTTCGTTAATAGCCTGGCGGAAGGATTTTTCACTCATAAAGCATTTACTTTCAGTAAGAGACATAAACGTCGGTGAGCAGATCATCAGCCGTCGGCAAAGGCGCCTGACGGGCATGTTCAACAGCAACATCCAGTTTGTGTACTACCTCCGTGTCAATATTATCTAACTCCTGATCCGTCACCAGGTCGACAGCGACTGCTTTATTCCGGAAAATCATCAGACAATCTTTTTCTTCACGTATCCGGTCCACTTCACCCTGCGGCCGATAACTTGCAGCATCTCCTTCAAAATGACCGTAGTAGCGAGAAATGTTGATATGTAAAAAAACCGGCCCGTTACCTTTCCGGACAGCTTGAATGACCTCGCCGGCGGTTTTATACATTTCGAATAAATCGTGACCATTGAGAGAATAAGTTGTGAGACCAAAACCCCGGGCACGCTCCTGTGCTTTCCCGCCGATGGCCCAGCTTGAAGGAGTAGCTTCACCATAGCCGTTGTCCTCCATGGCAAAGATCATCGGCAAATTGAGGACCTTGGCGAGATTCATTGTCTCCATGGTTGCACCTTCATTCAAAGCCCCATCTCCAAAGAATGCAACAGACACCCGGTCTATACCCAGTACTTTCGACTTTAAGGCAGCTCCTGCGGCCAAAGGAACACCACCACCTACAATACCGTTAGCACCAATCATGCCCTTACTCAAATCAGCCATGTGCATCGATCCGCCTTTGCCTGCACACAGGCCACTGCGTTTAGCATAAATCTCATCCATCATGGCAACGACATCACACCCCTTAGCCAGGCTGTGGCCATGACCCCGGTGTGTACTCGCTATATGATCCTGAGCATCCAGATGCAGACAAATGCCGACAGCACTTGCCTCCTGGCCGGCAGACAAATGAATGAAACCGGGAATTTCTCCTTTCGAATTATTAATATGTATACGATCTTCAAACTCTCGGATGGTGCGCATCCGACGATAAGCTTCCAACGCGGTCTCATGTGACAATTCGAAGTTATTTTTATCATTCATACTTAGAAGTCCGTGCAGATTAATACCTGAATATATGGCATAGCACAAAGAGAGTACGGTAGACAGAGTTTATTGTGATCATAATTTGTAGTCAAATTTTGTATGCTAATATAATTATCCCAATCCCTTGGAATTTACAAGAATTACTCAGCAATGAGCCCTGTTGATGCCACCATTAAACCACGAGTGATAGTTATTGGAGGTGGATTATTGGGAGCTTCCATAACTTTCCATCTATCACGCAACGGAGCCAGGTGCCAGTTAATTGAACAGGCAGATATCGCATCGGGAATCAGTGGAACGACTTTCGGGTTAATTAACGCGTTTGATGATACATCCCATGAATACTTTCAATTTCGCCAAGCAGGAATGAATGAATACCTTTCTCTCCAAGACCAACTTGGTGAAACTTCCTCTCCCGTCTGGCAACCAACCCTTGTCATTCGAGACAAGTCATCAGGATTATCAGAAAAGTGTGCGAAGTTAAAAAAATGGGGGTATCCCTGCCGTATAATGTCATTGGACGAGTTTAATCTGAGACTATCTGCAAACAGCGATGGTAGTTGGCTTGGATGTATTGTAGAGAATGAAGCTGCGGTGGATGCGGTTAACTTAACAAGGCAGTTTCTTGAACATGCTAAATTGACCGGCGTCGATATTCTGATCAATAAAAAAGTAGTTGCTATAGAAAAACGAGCCTCTACAGGTGATCTTGTAGTCAGTTGTGATGACGGAAGCACACTGATATCTGATTATATTGTGTTGGCTGCCGGTCATGGCAGCATTCAGCTTCTTAAGCAACTTGGAATTGCTTTGCCTTATGATTGTACATATGGATTGATCGTCGAGACCAAGCCTGTAAATTTCACGTTGCAGACCGTATTGGATACACCTGATGTTAAAATGCGCCAATGTGTTGATGGACGGTTAATTTTCAATATAGATTGTAATGAAGACATAGATAGTACAGATGAAGCCACGTTAAAATGTATTATCTCGAATAAAATCAGTTCGGCCTTGGAATATTTTGATATCAATATAATCGATAGAGATGGCCTGGTTTTTTCTAGCATCAAATTGGGCAAGAGAGCAATCCCGGAGGATGGACTTCCACTAATTGGGCCTATTGGCAATACCAGTGGTATATATCTCGTATTTACCCATAGTGGTGTCACACTTGCCCCACTTGTTGGTCGATTATTGATGGAGGAAATTTTATCTGGAAAGACCAACAAACTAATATCTCATTGGAATCCAGGCCGACTCTGTGCCAGCTGACCGACCAGTTTCCTGACTTGCCTGACAGTTCGTAATACGCGCTATCAGAGTAGCTCTCTTCCCCAAAGATCTTGCTGGGCCTCACACCCATTTAATATCTCAAGCAACACAAAATCGAATGCCGATGGCCGAATTCGAAACCGTGATGTAACTTTCTGTTTTTATTAGAATATTTGATTTGTTCTACCTCCCTCCTCTAGGAACATCCGAATTATTTCGACGTTTTATACGCCGGCAGCAACAAGGTCATGACAGCGGAGATAATGATGACAATGACAGCGGTCATCAATACCTCCCGGTAAGAACCATAAGTCTCATAAGCGAGGCCAAAAGCATAAGGACCCAGGCTGGTGCCGATAAGAAAGGAAGAAAAAAGGATCCCATATATCTTGCCGAAATTAGCCACTCCGTAGTAACGGCTGGTGAGAAACGCCAGCATGTCTATCTCCGCGCCCATACTCAGGCCGATGCACAGGGCAGCCAGAAACGCCGGCGTGCCGACTGCGCCGGCTGCCAGGATGCCCACACCGCAGGCGCTGATCAAAAAGCAGATAAAAGCAACCCGGGTGGCGCTGAACAGGTCTATCAGGTAACCGACGAAAATACGTGAAACCACGATGGCTATACCCAGGGTGGACTGGACCAGTGCCGCGCCGCCTGTCGTCATGCCGCGGTCCGTCATCATCGGGACCATGTGCGATAACACGCCGTAAAGGCCGAAAGACAAGAAGCTGAATATCAGGAAAAGTTGCCATAACAGTCGTGATTTAAGTACGGGCAGCAGGTTCAATGTTGTTTTTTCAGAGCTCCCGGTTGTTGTGACGTCCTTGTCAGGTGAAGCAGCTTTGCCCTGTCCCGACGGTGCGTCTCGCAGAAAAAACCAGACCAGCGGCACGGCTACTGCCACGGTGACTGTCGCCAAACATAAATAACCGGCCCGCCAACCGTAACCGTCAATGACATACTGCGCCAGTGGGGGCACATAGGCAAAACCCATCCCGCTCCCCCCCATGGCAATCCCGATTGCCAGTCCCCGCCGGCTGTCGAACCAGGTTGTTATGGTGCGCAAATAAGGCAGCGCGTTCGCGCCGGCTCCCAGACAGCCAATCAAAATATAGATAACAAGCAATTCCCACAGGGCGTCGACGAACAGGGCCGGCGTAGCGAGCAACGCAGCAAAGACCAGGATGGAAGGCAATAACACCCGCCGACTGCCAAAGCGATCGACCAATTGACCGATGATGGGGATGCTGAGCGCCAGTGAAATGGTGGAGTAAGTCGCTGCAAGACTGATTTGAGCGCGATCCCAGCCGAACTC